>DATEEE010000192.1:0-4032 GCA_035281285.1 Nitrososphaera sp. | reverse complement strand
AGTTGATCAGCAGGGGCTTGCATGCCCGAGCTGGCCGCTCTGTCCTAACGGATTTGCAGCGCCCGACGAAAGCTACCTTACCGAGTACGTCCACAGGGTACTTGCCGTGATCGCCAGCGGCCTCGTATACGCTACTGCTATTGCTGTGCCGTCGGGAGTCAAGAGAGCAAAGCGCGCGTCCATCATTGCCGCTATAGTTGTTTCTGCCCAGATCGTGATAGGCTACCTAACAGTGACTACGCAGCTGTATCCGCCTGTCGTGGCCACTCACCTTTCGACCGGAATTACGGTCATTGCGTTCAGCCTTCTAACCTTTCTCTGGATTGGCATGCTGAGAAAATACTGGGACTGACGCTACGTCAGAGAGCCTTTTCTGTACATCCTCAGACCAACGAACGCACCGGCGCCCAATACTGCTGCTAGAACCGAAGGCAGAAGGAAAGCCGGCAGCACATTCTCCCCGGTGACATCAGGCCGGACGACCACCACAAAGGAGCTGAGGGCCGAGTTCCCGGCCGCATCTGTGGCATAGCAGACAACGTTGAACCTTCCTATCGGAAACTTGGAGCCCGAATTCGGAGAGCAGGACGTTTCAACTTCGCCGTCAGTGTCGTCGGTCGCTCGAACGCTGTAGTTCACTATTGTTCCTTCCAGACTAGTTGCTATCGCTTCTACCGTGGCAGCTGGAAAGATAAGCTGTGGCGATACAAGATCCTTTATCGCAGCCACAGTGGGTCCTCCGAGCACAACAGCAGAGTCTACAACACCAATGCTGGAAGGAAGAGTGGTTATTGGTGATTCAACAGGAGACACTGTGAGCGGCGGCTCGAACGAGGTTGGAGTTACGACCCCAACGCTCTGATCCACGACCGCAGGTGCAACGGGTTTGGTCGCCGGCTGTGACTTTTGCCCGGACCGGTTATTGTCCCCATCCTCCTTTACCGTAATTGCCACGCTTGCAAGATTGCTTTCAAGCGTGCCGTCGCTTACCTTGAAGGTAAAGTTATCGACTCCGTCGAACCGCCTATCGGGTGTGTAGCTTAGGCTAGGCGCAGTACCTGTGAGCTCCCCGTGACTTGGATCGGAGACTATGATGAATCGTAGTTCGTCGCCGTCCACATCAGACCCTTTCAACACAAACGAAAACGAGCGATCCTCGCGGGTGGTGAACTGAATTCCCGCAGCTACAGGGGCATCATTAACTCCTTTAACTCGAATTTCAACAGTTGATGGCTTGCTGTCGCGATCTCCCTCTCGCACCACGAATGCAAAGCTGTCATCGCCAAAGTAGTTTGAAGAAGGCCGGTAGGTCACTTCGCCGCTTGTGGAGTTGAGTTCGTCGAGCGAGCCGTGGCCTGGCCGTTCCAGTATCGCGAATGTAACCGAGTCCAGACTGGCATAATTCCGCTCGAGAACGATCCTGACGAAGCTATCTTCGTTGACAGTGATTGCCTGGGGATTGGGCGGTTCTTTTTTGTCTTTGTCTTTCCCCTTGCCCCGCGAACTGTCGTCATCCTTGTCCTTTTCGTGACCGCGTCCTTTGTGCTTCTCATCCTTGTCCTTACCGTGTTTGTGCTTCTTGTGATCGTGCTCTTCATCGCGTTCATCATCGCCATCGTGGTCCTTGCCTTCACGTTCATCGTCATCGTCTTCATCATCTTCGTCTCTTTCATCGTCATGTTCGTCATCGTCGTCGTCCTCATCCCGTTCGTCATCTTCATCGTCGTCATCTGCCAGGAGGTGATTCGCTACGTCAGCAGTCGCGGCTTCGAAGGAAGATGCTCCTTCTACTCTTGGAAGCGAGTCAAGGCTGATTTGGCCCGGACGCCACTCCGAGCCCCAAACCATTGATGCGGGCGCTGATACAGATATTATGATAAGCGTTGCTACGGCACAAAGGGTAACCCTAGCTACTCCCTGCATGAGAGGGCGCCGCAATTAGCTAGTTGTTCAACGCACTTTCATTTAAGTAGGAGAGGAACAACTTGCACTTCTTACCTTATGATTCTACATATGCTGATATCGAGCTATTAGGGATCCGTGGATCTGCCTGCTACTTGCTCCTGCGCTAGGACTTTATCGTGCCCATCCTGCCGCTTCTGTAATCATCTATTGCCTGGTTGATCTCTTGTTCACTGTTCATCACGAATGGCCCGTACCGTACTACAGGTTCATTCAGTGGGACGCCTGCTATAAGCAATAGCTCGAGTTCGGAAGTTGCGTCGTCAGGAACTCGCATCGAAACGGAGTCGCCGTCATTTTCGAAAATCACCACCTGACCTTTCCTAGCAGATTTCCCGTCATGACCAAAGCTCCCCGAGCCTCCTACGACGTAGGCAAACGCGTTAAAGTTTTTCTTGAGCGGCTGCGAAATCGATCCGCCGGGCTTTAGTGTAAAATGCAGGTATGCTATTGGAGTTCGCGTCTCTATTGCCGCTCGCTTGCCCAAAGATTCCCCTGCTATGACCTTCACTCTGACTTTGCCGTCTGCAGTTTCGGCGGTCGGTAGCACTGAGTTTTTGATTTCCTGGTAGCGCGGCTCAGTCATCTTGTCGCGACCCGGTAGGTTAACCCAGAGCTGGAAACCGTGCAACTTGCCGCCTTGCCGAGCGAATTCCTTTTCGGGCATTTCAGAATGTATGACTCCGGCGCCCGCAGTCATCCACTGGACATCGCCTGGATCCAGTTTTCCCGAATTGCCCCTCGAATCCTTGTGTTCGAACTTGCCTTCGAGTAGATAAGTCACAGTCTCAAAGCCTCGATGGGGATGATCCGGCGCGCCCTTCGCTTCGCCTGGTGCGAGGTCCATGGGACCCATTTCGTCAAGCAGCATGAATGGATCGATGTCTAGGAGCTGCCTTGTCGGAAACGAGCGGTGCACCAGAAATCCCTCGCCTTCCAACGTCTGCACGCTGTCCACTATGCGCAGCACTCTTCTCGATTTCTCCGGTGTGTCATTAATCCGCTTTAATGAATTATCGATCTTTTCCATATCTAACATGTTACACGTCTGGCATTTAAAGGAGGTAGCAATAATGGACTTAGCAGGTATTTAGCACCATACATGGTAAGCCTGAACTGACTGCTTTCCGAGAAATACATGCAAGGAGTTGAATGTGAAGGTGAAAGAACCAGGTAGAATTAGCTGTGCGTTCTATGCAAGCATTATTTTGAAAACAGGTGCTGACGTGTAGCAGAAATTAGTGCGGGGGGTGGGATTTGAACCCACGAACCCCTAAGGGATGAGGTATCCCAGTCAATTCATAACATCTGAGCTTCGTGTCAGAATCTGATCTCACGCCGTTGACCGGGCTTGGCAACCCCCGCCCTTGTTTGCCGCTACGCTATCCGGTAAGCTGGATTAATATCGTTTTGCTTTATTCGATGTTTATCTGAACTCCGCCGCCGGCCTTGCTTCTTGACTTGAAAGAAATTTCCAGTATTCCATTTTTGTATGCGGACTTGGCGGTCTTTGGATCTACCATCTCTGGCAGCTCGATGCGCTTGTGGTAATGCTGATCGCCGGTCACCGACTCTATCGTTACAGTGTTTTCATCGGCCGTGACTTTCAAGTCTTCCTTGGAAACGCCAGGCACTTCGGCGATCACTTTGATTTCGCCATCACCCTTGATCACGTCGACTAGCGGCTCTCGCTCTCCCTTGACGGACATGCCGCCTCCAAGGAATTTAGGAAATGCGTCAATGTTGCCGAACTTGCGCACTACCGGCTTGCCATCGGGTCCGATTTTTACAGAGTACCCGTACACGATGGGGCCCATCTCCCTGACTGTGGAGCCATCCTCCATCTTGCGCTCCTTGACAAGGCTCTTTGGCACCTGCTGCTCAAAGTTCTTGAATGTTTCCTGCATCATCCTCTCCATCTCTTTCATCATATCATCGATGTCTGGGAACCATGAACCGAACCTCTTCCTCCTTGATCCGAACCATTCATCAAATGGCGACGACATGAATCCAATTGGGCACAAATCTTATTTAAAGTATAGTTCTAGTCCTCGAACTCTCTGGCAAGTT
>DATEEE010000191.1:0-20795 GCA_035281285.1 Nitrososphaera sp. | reverse complement strand
CTACTCTCCCGTCATTAATTTGCGCAGCAAAGTTATAGCTTCATGTCTGTAACAGGATTTACTTACAATTCGCCGCGTTTTTGCGCTATCGGTTTCACACCATTTCAGAAATCAGCCGCGAATCGCTTAGACATAAGCAGCTGAATTAGCAGGCAGACTCTGGAAGAGCTTGGAAGATTGAACTGTTCCGAATGCTACACGCAATCGGATTTATCCATTTCCGTTGAAAACGACGTAAGTCAGACCATAAGGGAACGGGGACTCCGGCCTTGCCTGTTCAGACGCCTGTCCAGGACCATTAGTGTGTATCCTTCCGGGTAGGTCGGAGTCTCTGCTTCCAAAATAGCTATAGATATTAGTGTCGCCAACTCAAACTCACCGAAACTTTGCGTCAGATTTCAGTGATAGCAGGGCCGGCCTCCATTGACCTCGCATCCCGCATTTCTACGGAGATCGGGGGGAACCTGGTTGTTCCGGAGCTCAGAGTTTTTCCAGACGGGGAAAGCAAATTGAGGATTCCACATGTCGGCGATCTGTGTGCGGTTGTGCAATCGACCTACCCCCCCACGGATACCCACCTACTCCAGGCCATGATGATATCCAGCAAGTGTGCCGAGAGTGGCGCAGAGGTTTGCGCAGTCATACCCTACCTCGCTTATGCCCGGCAAGACAGGCCGTTCCTCGAAGGCGAGTCGGTGACTATCTCGCTAATTTCAAAGCTCCTTGCGGCATCCGGGGTGAAATGCCTGATAACAGTGGACATCCACAGCAAGCTGGCAATTGGGTTCTTTCCAAAGGACGCAATTGAGAATATTTCTTCCATTCCCCTTCTGGCAGAGTATGCAAAGTCGATGAAACTGAATAATCCGGTGGCTGTATCGCCTGACGCTGGGGGCGCGGAACGGGTAGTCGAGTTTGCGAGAGTACTTGGGTGTGACTCGATCACACTGAAAAAGTCCAGGGACAGAGCAACAGGAGAAGTCTCTGTAGAACCACCGAACGCGGAGCTTGGTGGCAGAGATGCCGTGCTAGTCGATGACATGATAAGCAGCGGCGGGAGCATCGTGAAGGCTGCCCAAGCTCTGCAGCACAAGGGGGCATCTAGGGTCTACGCCATGTGCGCTCACGGGCTGCTCCTCGGCGATTCAGCAAAGAGAATCGAAGAGGCAGGGGTAAGCGACATCATCACGACAAACTCTATTCCGAACAAGTACTCCAAGGTCGATCTCGGCCCAGCGATATCCAGGGCAATTGCTTCAAGGTACCGCGAATGACCAAATTTGAAGAGCTCGACCTCTGCGGAGGACGCACGGGATGGTGAACATGCAGATGGTCTTCCTCGGGACCTCTTCCGCAGTCCCGACTTTTGAGCGGGGTCTCACATCTATCGCGATGATTAGGGGTAGCGAAATCCTTCTATTCGACGCCGGAGAGGGAATGCAGCGAAATTACATCAAGGCTGGCCTTGGAATGAACAGAAAAATGAAGATATTCATCTCCCACATGCACGCCGACCATTGCGCGGGGCTGCTGGGTCTTCTTCAGACCATGGCGCTGCAGGGTAGAGAAAAGACGATTGATATCTACGGGGAGCCAAGGGTCGAGGAGTTTCTTCGCGAAAACATGAGAATTATCAAGTTCGGACTTACCTTCGATGTCAAGGTGCATACTATCGACGGCGAGGGGCTAGTCGTCAAAGAAGACGATTACGAGGTCAGATGCTGTAGCGCACTGCATTCCATTCCATCATTTGCATACGTACTTCAGGAATACCATAGACCCGGCAAGTTTGACATCAAGGAAGCAAAGCGACTTGGGATCCCGGAAGGCAACACATACGGCAGGTTACAGCGAGGCGAGGACGTAGATATCGGTGGGACTACGATCAAATCGTCACAAGTAGTCGGTCCCTCCAGAAGGGGAAGAAAGATTGGAATTTCGGGGGATACTAGGCCGACAGAAAAGCTGGCGGAGTTCTTCAGGGGGTGCGACTTGCTTGTTTTCGAATCTACTTATAGTCAGGACAACCAGCAAAAGGCCGTTGATCACTGGCACTCTACCGCGTCGGAGGCTGCAATGGTTGCGAAAAGTGCAGGGGTCAAGAAATTGTTTCTTACGCATTTCAGTGCCCGGTATGACGAGACGGCATCGCTGGTATCCGAGGCCTCCGCCATACACGCCGACGTCGAAGCCGCAGATGACCTCAGGGTTTTCGAGATCCCATACCCGGAATAAGTCGTGGACGCCCTATTCAATACGGCGGAAAATTTGTCCCATGTAAAGTATCAAGCTCAAACTAACCTAGCACCGGGTACTTGACCAATGGGACCAGATCCTCTGCATCCCTGAGGTTGAGCAGCTCCTCATGAGACGCGGATATGTATGCAGCATCGAACGAGGGGTAGGGCTCGTGTGATGAGAATATGGTCATCACCCTCCCTCCATGGTCGATCTTGTAGCCTCGGCAGGGCTCATGCCCCCTTACCACGCAGGCGGTCCCGGTAGCCGTCAGCCACCTGCGCGTAATATCTGGCCCAAAATAGCGGCCCAGACCCCGATCCGACCACTCCCACCCCGGCATTCCAACAATTTCGCGCGGGTCGTTCCAGAGGATTTCCTCGAGCACCCGGCTATGCATGAAATTCTCCCGCGCGTCGGCGACCTCTTTGCGATAATTCTTCGAGTGATCCTCGGTCGGGAGACCCCCGTGCACGAGCATGATTTTTCCAGCAACGATGGTGGCAAGGGTCAACTCTCGAAATAGCAGGAGCGACTTTCGGTAGATATTCCTGCCCTCATCTTCCGCGAAAGTCCTGATGAGCTCAAACGGAAAGTCGTGCGACGAGAAAGGAAACTCCGAGGGCGCCTCATGGTTCCCTCTCATCATCAGAATAGATTCTGCGTACCTGACCTTCAAGTTGCATACTGCGGCTAGTACCCCGGCAGAGTTTGGGCCTCTATCAACATAGTCGCCGAGAAACACCATCTTGTTGGCAGGGTCGTCGAAAAATCGTTCTTTGCTTACCTCTTGAACTATCGCCGCCAAGCAATTGAAATCGCCATGTAGGTCGCCAATAATAGCCAGTCTGCCGACGTCTTGAAGTTCGACCAGACCCCCGAAGACCGTGCCGCCTTTTGCTTTACCCTTGATTCTTTCAGCCTTCATCAACTCGGTGGCTCCAGTCAGAGCTGACAGCATATCTACCGAGTTAGGGTTCGAGAATTGGCCCAGATCCAATTGGAATTACGAAGTTTTATGCGGGATAAATCCTTTCAAACGCTCATTTATGGGGTTTCGGCCCACAGGTAGGATTCTGCAATTCCAGGAATTAGACTAGGGCTTCCAAATAAGGCACGTCTGCAGCGAAGCCGATCGCGTATAAAGCCGAGGCGGGCATCACCGGTTTTAGAAATAGGGTATCGTTTATCAGGACAAGCCGTAGGTGGACCGTCGCTACAGCGGAAATATGTTCAATTTGCTGCTTTCGAGAGCTGTTTACGAGAGCAATCGAAAGATCACTTGTGCTGGGAGGCGTGATCTCCATTCGCCGTTTTGGCACGCTCGAGATTTCCTCGGATGAATCGTCCCCAACAGTCACGCTCAGCACGAGCGCGCCTGGATACCTTTTCCTTAGGCTCGCTACCACAGCAGATGATACCTGCCTGTGGGGGTGCAATACTACATTGTCAGGGAGAGAAGGGTACTTGCGGGACCAAAGGATCTTTGCGAGATCTTCCTTACCTGGAGGGAGGGCGGGCCGCAGAATTTGCATAATTTCACCCGGCTCGAGTTTGCCGAATGTCTGAATGATGACAGGGTTGCCTTGCCGGACTAGATTCGAGATTAGAACAGAAAGAATCGATATTGCGGACGAGGTGTTCAATCTCTCGTCATGTTCCATGAGCACAATGCCGTTCCGCGGAAATCCTCCTCCGATGGCCGAATCCAGTGCATCGTAGCCCGTCCGTATTTGATTGGACGAAAAAGTTCTAGAAGACTTGCCGGACCACCTGCCAGTTGCACTCTTTCCTAAGAGCGCCGGCGGCGCAAACGGTTCAAAACTCCGGAACGTGCTCTTTTCCAGTGTGAATACGTAAGACGGGCGATCGATCCTTACTCCGCGCAGCTTTAAGAGTAGGATTTCTCTGAGCCGGGCATTTTCATACTGCCGCTGCCTTAATTCCACAACGCCCCCCACGAGAAAGTCCAGAGTGCTGTCCTCGGGGTCTTCACTGATAAAGATCAACTTCGCACCGGCCCTTTCCCTCCAGGTTTGAAGCACCCGTTCGTTGTTCATGCGCCCTTCTTTATCCATGAAAGCGGCGATTGCGTCCCAGCTGTCGATTATGATGATCGGCGACTTGATGTCCATCAGCTGATTTGTGATGCGCTCGAAAAGGGACTCGGGTTCGTCCAGCCTGGCGTCTTCGAACGATGGCATGACTGCGCGATCGTGCGGCGCTTCTCGTCCGTCATTATCACCTTCATTTTCTGTAAAGCTCGCGAGCCAGGGATAATAGCTAAAGAGTTCTTTTGGCGAAATTCGGGTTGAAATAAAAAAGAAGTTCTCTCTTGCGCCCAGTGCGCGAAGGATTGTCAGTGCCAGAGTAGTCTTGCCTGTGCCTGCGTATCCCTTTATGAGCAAGGAATAAGTGTCACGCTGGATAAAGCGCATCAATTCTGAGGGCAGGGACCCCGTCAGACTATCCCGTTCCATGCTCATCTCGGCTTCCCCTGTCATGTGCCTCCCACTTCCGAAAGTAAACTAGGCCGGACATCCATGTTCCTAAATTGATCCCTAGCATAGCATCTATCCTTATTAAGGATTGAATCCCTGCTGGTACTGACCGGTAGTGTTATAACGTCGATGGATGTCCGCATGACTGCTGTTGAACAAGCCGGCCGCCTGGTTCGAAATCAGTGTTAGCACAGATACCGAGCCTCATAGTGTCATCGAAGAATCCATGCTCCGCCAGAACCCGGTTCTTGCCGAAATTCTTGCGGCTGCGCAAGTGGCGAGCTCTGGAAAGGGTCGTGCTGGAATGTGGGAATATTCCCGGAAGCTCAGCGAGCAAGAGCTGCGCGATGTCAAGGAATCGATGGTTTTTAGTAGCACTTTCGAGGACGAGCGCTGCAAAGTCCAGTCCGTTAGACTTTCTCACAACAATATCTACTATTCAGTAAGGCTCTTCGAAGAGAAACACCACGCACCTTCTGAAGGTGATGAGTGAAAAAAAGTCTGTACGCGACACAGCTGGCCCAGCAGCAAAGTCAGTAACGTATTTATTGTAATAAGGGAGCTCGAAGTCCTACGCATAACTATGGTGATTAATGAAGAATTACTTGCTTTGAGGAAGAAGGTTTCTGGAAAGCGGCCAAAATTCATCCGTCAGGAGAGCTGGAGGTACGACAGGCTTGCCGAAAACTGGAGAAAGCCAAAGGGCAAGGATAACAAGATGAGAAAGCAAAAGGCTGGCGTCCCCCCTCTGGTAAAGATTGGCTACAGAGGTCCGCGAGCTTCCAGAGGACTTCATCCGTCAGGCTACACTGACAATCTCATTCATAACGTTGCTGAATTGATGAAACTGGACCCAAAGAAGGATGCGGCAAGGCTAGGGCACACCGTGGGCAAGAGAAAGCGAATCGAGATCATGGCCAAGGCATCTGAGCGCGGGATTAAGGTCCTTAACGCGGGCAGCCTAGCGCCGAAGGCCGCTCAAAAGGAGAGTGCAGATTAATGGTCGTAAATATCAAGAAGAAACGTGAGCTGGTGGCGAGAATTCTAGGCGTCGGGTCCAACAGGATCCGATTTGAACCGGACAGGCTTGAAGATGTAGGCGACTCTATCACTCGAGATAATATCCGCTCACTCGTCAACAGCGGCGCGATCTGGACGGTCCAGCGCAGGGGGACTTCTCGGGGAAGGTCGGCTGACAAAAAGTCCGTCTGGAAAGTTCATGGCAAGGGCCCGGGATCAAAGAAGGGAAAGCGGACTGCCAGAGTAGGCAAGAAAGAAGTGTACGTCGTCAGGGTACGCTCGATGCGGTATCACCTCAAGGTGCTCAAGGACAGGAAAGATATCACGAACGAGATTTACTGGGGTCTGTACAAGAAGGTAAACGGTGGCCAGGTCAGGTCGCTGGCTCACCTTCGCGAGCTCGTAAAGGAAGCAAAGGTTCGCTAGGTCAGCTTCGCGGCTGTTACCCTTTTTCTGTCAAAATCCGCCAGCTTGTTGCCGCTGAAAGTCAGGCCCTCTTTCTCTAGAAGCTGTTGCTTTCGTTCGCTGCCAAAGGCATACCCGCCCAATCTGCCATCCGACATCACTACCCTGTGGCAGGGCACGACAACCGGGTCTGGATTGATGTTCAGGATTCTGCCTACTGCTCGGGAGGCGCCTGGCGAGCCAATCGCCTTCGCAATATCGCCATAAGTCGTTACTTTCCCCCTTGGAATCTTCATCAAAGCTGAGTAGACTTCGTCGCGTGACAATGTATGTGAATTTTTCAACAGTTCTTTGTCGTTACGCGCCTATTTTAGATTTAGCAGTTCAAGATCCTTCTTTGAGGCCATCTGTAGGATTCTTTCCTTGTGGCTCCCCAGCCCCTTGCCGTCTACGATAATGGTCGTTACTTGCTCGGTGGACTTTAGCAACATCTGATCAAGCATCTGCTCATCTACATAATCCAGGCTGTGCTTCGAGGCGACTGCTGCGAGACCAAATTCCGATTCGAGAAGGAGGTCGTTGAACTTGCCAGGGTAGTGGGTTCCACCTAGCCCGATGCCCACTTTCTTGCACTTTTCCGGCCCGCGCTGGATTACTTCAAGGACGACCTTGCAAATGAGCGAAGCAGCGTTACTGTCGGCCCACTGGCTCTCCGACGATCCAAGCTCGACAAATAGAACTGGTTTGCTCAAAGAAGTCGGGCCGTGGTGGGTAGCTTCTATGACGATTTCGTATTCGGGGGCCAGATTTCTTGCGGCCGTCAGCTCCCTAAGATAGGTTTTCTGCAGGCTTGGAGAGGAGATGCCAAGCTCCCTGGGATTTCCGCCATAAGGGTTGCTCCCAAAGTTGCCCGTGCAGTGGCAAGTAAGAGTGGGAATCTTGCTGTCCGACTTGTGTTTTGATAGAAAAATGAACGCGGATGCCCTAGGGAAGAATTGATCCAAATCCTCCATGTGCAGCAGATCTGACTGACTGATGTGGAGAGTCGCTTTTGGAAACTGCAGCGAAGTATAAGTGGCAGGTAAAGTTTCGTTTCTTACGAATCCAAATTTCGCAGCCAGGCAGTCGACCATAGTTCTTCCGGCAAGGTCCAGTTCGGAAGCGACCAGAACGTAGTGAGAATTCACGAATTCATGGAATTCCCGGATAGCAATTTTATCCTTGTTCCGGACCCGACACGTAAACACCCTGCGATCATGAAATTCTATCATTATTCCCGCTAAGTAAATTTATAAATTGCATTGACTCTCCGCATACTCGACATAATGAGCGACAGGATTGAAGATGATCAGAATATTGACGATATAGCACCTGACGACGATGAAAGTGCGACCGTCGAGGCCACAAGTACGGATACCCAGCCTTCCGAAACGACGGTTGAGGTTACCCAGGAAACAGCCGCTCCCCAACCTCAGGCTGCAACTTCTTCTATCCAGGTGCAGCAGGCCCCCGATGCGAGCGATTCAAAGTTCTTTGCTATCCGAACCACCGGGGGACAGGAGCGGGTCGTGGCGAACATGCTTCAGACTAGGATAAGTACCAAAAAGGTCGGGATAAGATCAATCATGGTACTTGACAGCTTCAAGGGCTACATCATAGTAGAGGCACCGGACTCTAACGTGGCGTACGAGGCACTGTCGGGTATCAGGCATGTGCGGGGTCAGATACGCGGTGACCTGCCCTTTAAGGACATTGAAGGCTACCTGGTAAAGAAGCCAATAGTTTCCGAGCTGAGTGTTGACGACACGGTGGAGGTTGTGGCTGGGCCATTCAAGTCAATGAAGGCCAAGATCACGAGGGTCGATTATGAGAAGCAGGAGGCCACGGTAGTCCTTTTAGATTCGCCATACCAGATCCCAGTTACGGTCGATGCCAACTACCTCAAAAAGGTCTCCCATTAAGCGGTCCGCACTGCAGTCAACGATTAAATAAAGATCACGCACAGCTTCGTCCAAGCCCGTCACGAGGTGTTGTGTGATTGATTGTAGATCTCAACCTGAAAGGCAAGCATGCCGTGGTAGTAGGCGGCGGGACCGAAGGCATGAGAAAGGTCCGGGGCCTTCTCGGTCAGGGATGCAGGATCACCGTAATTAGCAATCGCATCAGTAGCTACCTGTCAGAGCAGGCTGCGCTTGGCAAGATACAAGTGGTAAAGGCATCCCTCCGCAGCGCGGCGATTCTTGACAAGTATCCTTCGGCATTTCTAGTCTTGGCAGCAACGAACGACAAGAGCCTGAACCGCAAGCTGGTAGAAAAGGGACGAGCGATGGGCGCATTCGTTTACGCTGCGGATGACCCTCCCGTCAGCGACTTCTCCTACGCGTCGATAATCAACATCGAGGGAGTGGTCCAGGTGGCTATTTCCACTTCAGGAAAAAGCCCAATTATGGCTAGAAAGATAAGGATGAGGGCTGAGAAGGTGCTTGTCAAACTAATCAAGCGAGTAGATGTTGATAACGCCAGATTGCAGGAATTTGCCCGCAATGCCGCAAGACCTGCAATCAAGACGGTGGACGAACGCAAGAGGTTTCTATATTCCATCATAAACGACAGGGGAATTCAGAACCTTATTAAGGCAGAGAAGATTGAAGATGCTAAACTCGCCACGCTAGAGCTGTTACAAAAATGGGAGAAAAAAACCAAATGAAGAAGGCTACTGCGACTTCGGTGAGCGTTGCAGGCACACGGCCCGATGGCTCGTACGCGACCGTGGTGAATGCCCGGGTAACTTATAGAAACGCACCCATACACCTTCTTGAAAAGTTCAGTTTCAAGGACGTAGACGCGGCTCATGAGCAGTTCTTGAAATCCGGTTTCAAAGAATGCGTAATACTCCAGACCTGCAATAGGGTAGAGGTATTCGCAGCTGCGAAAGATATCAGGTCTCCCTCAATTTCTGAGCAATGGTCCAAGGTCGTCGACATTTCACAGTCTGAGCTTGCTGCGGTGGAAATCGAGACCGGGAAGGACGCCGTAGTTCATCTGATGAAGTTGGCCGCTGGCTTGGATTCCCTCGTCGTAGGAGAAGACCAAATCCTCGGTCAGGTAAGAAGGGCCTTTGAATATTCAAAAGGCAGGAGGTACGTCGGCGCGAACCTTTCTGTCGCATTTGATAGGGCGCTCAAGGTCGGTAGTCAAGTCAGGACGACCACGGGGATCAATAAGGGCAACGTTTCGATTGCGTCTGTGGCTGTCAACCTAGCTGAAGAATACTTCGATGACCTTGAGTCAAGGAGCGTTCTCCTGGTCGGAACGGGAGAGGCGGCAAGCCTAGTGGCAAAGCTCCTAAAGAGACGAGGCGTAAAGTTCTCAGTAACCAGCAGGGCCCCGGAGAGGGCCAAGTCATTTTCAGAAACAGTCGCAGGAGAGCCGATTCCGTTCGAATCTGCCCTTGAAAATCTGTCAAACGTTGACATTATCTTTACCGCGACTAAGGCGCCGTACAGGCTGATAACATTTGACAGGATAGAAAACGCAATGAAGGGCAGGCAGAAGGGGATGATGATCTTTGACCTCTCCAACCCTAGGACCGTCGACGACAGAGTGACTTCTATCCATGGCGTCAAGCTAGTCAACATGGACCAGATAGCCGAGCTGGTTGGGAAGAACATGCGATCGCGAATGAAGGAAGTCAGATCTGCAGAAAAGCTGATCAGAGGCGAGATCAAGACTGTCGATTCGAGGATAAAGCGGATGAGGGCCGAACCTACCGTGGTGTCGATTTTCAAGAGTGTTGATACGATCAGGGAGCGCGAAGTCCGCAAGGCAATGTCTCTGTTTGGAAAAAGAATAGGTCCCGATGAAGAAAAGATTTTAGAGCAACTCTCTCACGCCATCGTCGAAGGTGTGCTTGCGGCACCGATGAACAATCTGCGGAAGGAAATCGAGGCGACCGACACCGAGGAGATGATCAAGCTGGCAGCCAGGTTGTTCAAGTATGAAGAAAAGCAAGAGCGCCAGGTCGAGTAGCCGATTTCCATCCGTCAGACTGCGCCGCCTGAGATCCACCCGAGCTATCAGGGACTTGTTTGAGGAGACGAGGTTATCACCCTCTGACCTTGTCGCGCCAATTTTTGTCCAGGAGGGTTTGAGTAGGCCAGACGTGGTCAAGTCGATGCCTGACATCCGCAGGCTGCCGCTGACACATTTAATTGACGAAGTGGAAAAAATCCTGACGCTCGGAATCCGAGCCGTGATCCTTTTCGGTCTGCCTGCAACCAAAGACAAAGTCGCCAGCTCGGCGTACCAGGAAGACGGAATCGTTCAAAAATCTGTCTCCATACTGCGCAAGCGTTTTGGCGAAAAACTCGTAATCATGACCGACGTGTGTTTGTGCCAGTATACAGATCACGGCCACTGCGGGATCGTTGTGGACAAGAAAATCGATAACGACAGCAGCATTGAAACGCTTGCAAAGGTCGCCGTCAGCCATGCGCGCGCAGGCGCTGACATTGTCGCTCCATCCGCAATGATGGACGGTCAGGTCCAGGCAATTAGGCGCGCGCTTGACCTCGCGGGCCTGAAAGACGTGGCGATAATGGGGTATTCAGCAAAGCAGGCGTCGCCCCTTTATGCCCCGTTCAGAGACGCCGCTCACTCTACGCCAGAATTCGGCGACAGGAAGTCTTACCAAATGCATTTTGCAAACGCTCGGGAAGCCATGCGGGAAGTCGATGCGGACATTCAAGAGGGAGTGGATATTGTCATGATAAAGCCGGCGATTCCATACCTTGACTTGATTTACAGGACTCGAAATTCCACCGACCTCCCAATCTGTGCCTACAGCGTGTCTGGCGAGTATGCGCTCATCAAGGCAGCGGCACTCAATGGCTGGGCCGACGAAGACGCGGTGATGACTGAATTTCTTACGTCAATAAAGAGGGCAGGCGCAGATATTATCATAACTTACCACGCGGAAAGGATGGCACGGCTTCTGGCAAAGAAATAGACCGTCTCGCAGGTTTTTATGTCGCCCCGTGAAAACGGTGATCATGTTTGCGGCAGATAGCGCGTCCGAGCGGGCGACAAGCATCGAAGACTACCAGAACGCCTGCAGAGAGTTCATCACAGACATTAGCAAGGACTACATGGACTGGGTTGACCGCTATCAGCTCGGCGAGGCTGAGGCATCAGCGCGCAAGTCGGCCATTCGGGAAATAGTGCGGCAAACCAATGAATGGATTTCCAGGTACGGAAATGCTATCAAGAAAGTGGACATCATCATGAACGACGGTGTCAACAAGATGGCGGAAAACACCGCAGGCTACCCCTTTGGCTACAATGTCCTGGTGAACAGCAAAAGCAGGTTCACCGACCATCCGGTGGGCCAAGTGAGGCTAAACGTCAGGGCTTCGCCGAGGGCCGGAAGGATAGCCAGGATCGGAAACTACCAGCGGGATCAGCTGCTCCTGCTTTCTTCCAGCGCGCCGGTTGAATATTCAGTGAGCAAGGAAAGCCTGCATGGCGGAGACATACTTGACGATTTCATCGTCATTGACGCGAAAGGTTGTGCCCGGCATGATCTAATTTCTGTTACTGCCGTTGTCGAGGAAGTGGAAGGTGATCACGTAGTTGAAAGCAGAGGTTATTCAACGCTGATACTTTTGACCTGAAGCCTCCCACAATTTAAATAACGACTCGGTGTCGTAAAAATTGCAGCGACGGTCGTCCAGTTTGGTCTAGGACATCAGATTGCCAATCTGGTAACCCGGGTTCAAATCCCGGCCGTCGCACGTTATGTCAAGTTTGTCATATCGAATTTTGATGTAGTTTTCTGACGCGATTTTTGGAGTCACATATTCTGATCGCGGATGTGAAGCAGACAAAATTTCCACAGGATTCCAATGAACTGTAGAGCAGTCCGTGTACGTTATGTACTTCCGCCGCACGCGCAGAATCCGAATTCGTCGATTCGCCTGTCGCAAGTTGGGCATCGCTCGCCGTACTCTACTTCCCATGCGTGCTTGCCGTACATCTGAAGATGCGTGTCTATTTCAGGCGGGACTGCCGGATCGTCCACGGAAGGTTTTTTCTTTTCTGCCATTGCCCCTGATCTAGTTCGGCCGATCCCCGTTATTAACTGTGCCAGCCTTTCTTCTGGAATTAGCACGGATGATTTCAAGCGCCTTCTCCGCGCCTTCCCTTTTTGCGAGCTGTATCATGAATATTCGTTCCTCGCTGCTATATCCCTTTGCGTCGGGTGCGATGGCTATTAGCCCGCTGTCGGCAAGTGCTTCGAAAAATTCCAGCATCTCGTTTGCGTAGAACAAGTAGTTCTTGTCATAGTCCGAGCCCACAAACTTGATCTGGATGTCCACAAACACGTGCCTGCCGTCGTGGAAAATGTCAAGCATTGGCTCCGCGCGGACCGTCTTGCCGTACAGCTTCTGCATAATATCTTCGTAATCTTGCGGGCTCACCAGAATGCATGGTACTTTCTTGGCTTCAAGTTCAACGAGCGTAGCTCCTTGCCGATGGAGGTTGGCTTTGAGTTCGTCGAGTGTTCCGAAGTTCCTTTTTGGCATTGCCCAAATGGACCTGCGACGAACCGGAAAATATCTTTTGTTTTTGCCACAATCTTTAGAATGCTTAACACGAAGGCAACATCTCAACCACGGAGTGCGGGATTCCGCGATTAGACTAGTTTGGACTTGTCAAAGTGTTTACGGCGAATCTTGTAAGTTTCCCAGAGGTTCTTGTAGTATGCGATGATGGCTTCTCTTATTTGCTGGGCAGGATCGAGTTCGTTCCGCTTGCAGTACTCGGAGAACTCA
Organism: Nitrososphaera sp.; assembly: GCA_035281285.1. GTDB lineage: Archaea > Thermoproteota > Nitrososphaeria > Nitrososphaerales > Nitrososphaeraceae > Nitrososphaera. The sequence continues at coordinate 7,798 of DATEEE010000191.1, read as the reverse complement.
TCCCAGAGTTCTGTCGGGCATTCAAACCTCAGAACAGAATTGTCGGCGACGGGGGACCCTCGCTTTGCTTCGGTTATCTCGAAAACGTTTACTCCTCCCTGACGGGACTTTGAATTGAATGAATTTTCTAGCTGCAGAAGTATCTCGTCTATCTCTTCGAGGGTAAGATCATCCGACATTGATTCAAACACCTAGTCGAAGTCGAATTCTATTAACAGCTGTCTGTAACCTCGAGAACTGACAGCAAGTCAATAATTCAACCCTCTTTGCTCAGAAATGTTTGCAGACTTTGCGCGAATTACCGGAAGTATAAAACGAAGGAGAATGGAGTCTCTAGAGTCTGATTTCTTTCCATCCGAGTATCTTCCTCACACGGTTGTACCCGGTTTCCAAGAACTTGTCATCGGGGTAGCCGTGACCTTCGAGCGGCAGTTCGACTCTGAAGTCGTATGATGGATCGTCTGCCCCGTATCCATCCGCGAGAGTGGCGTCTCGGATGGCAATTTTGCGTATGAGGTCGGACACTGATTCCCCGCACTGCCTTGCAAACTCTGCGACCGCGTCCATTTCGCGTTCGCTCAGTTCCACTTTTATCGATGGCAATAGCTTTCCTGGTTTTTTACAAAGCCGGGCAGAGATAATCCGGTGTGTGTAGGTTCTCCCTACACCGATCTCCGCGAATCAGGACGTCAGAACGCGCTTTCTTTCTGAGATAAAGAAGCTCAAGTACCACATAAGGCCGGCTGCCATGCAGAGGTAAGCGGCGTTGTACGTCATTGTGATTATCGTAACGTCGTTCTGGAACCCGGTCACAGCAGAGTAACCGAGCAGGATATCGGCTATCGCGGTCAGAATAAACGACACAAATGTCCACGGGATCGCGGTTAGTTGCCCCTTCCCTGAATTCATGACGATGAGGACAGCCGGCACCAAGAGTATGACGTCAAGTACCGGGTAGGCCACGCTTATCCCTAGGGGTATCAGGTACTCGTCGAGCGCCTCTCCGTCTGGCGGTAGCGACACTGAAATGAGGCTTTGCAGGTAAAAGAATGCGAATACAGCGATTATTCCAATTACTGAAACGATCTGGTACTTCTTTACACCTTTGCCAAAGAACTTGTACATGAGGAACACGTGATATAGCAAGCCTCCGTACGCGCCCAACCAGAACACGTCAGCAACGGATGGGAACGGAGTCTCTTCTGCAAGAACTACTTCATAGTACCCCCAAATAAACTCGGCAACGAACCACATGGTCAGGCCGATCATCAGGCCGGTATATGCCTTTCCAAAGAGACCGCGGCCTCCCTGTTTTCCAAATACGATGAACGATAAAGCCGCCGCGGAAAGTATCGAGCCAATCCTCAGGATGTCAAAGTATACATAGTTCGTTTCCGACCCCATCACAGCTGCAACGATGCCGTTCACCGCAGCGATTGCAATGATAAGACCAACGACATATTTCCTCCGCTCTCTTCCTATGTTAAGTGTGCTTTGTTTTTCCATTTTTACTGAGCCTCTCCTTCGCTGCCAATTAGCCGCATCATCCTGTCTAGCGGCGTTCCTTTTCCGGAATCAACCTGAACCTTAGACTGTTTCCTGAGCTTCTGCCATGCTTCTTCCATAATCATGTCGGCACCGGGCCCGATCAATTCCTTTAGGCTCGCATAAAATGCCACAAGGTCGATGTTACTGGCGTCGCCAAAAAGCCCCTTGCTGTTCATGTGCCACGTAATAGTCTTGTATATCGGACCGCCGAGGGAATACATAGTTTCGTCAAGAGCCTTCCGTAGGAGTAGCTGGCCATTGCCATTCTGCTTCTTGTCGTTTGGCTCTTGCATTGATTTCAGCTTTTCCCTGGTAAGAACATGGTTCCCCCGCTATGTGCTTAAGACGTATGGTGTATCCGTGTTGACAAACAAACCCCTACATTTCGTATAAACTGAACACAGTATCGTAGCTGAGGAAAAGCGGATTGTTGAGAGCTAGCGGAGAGAGAGAGCAGGGCAGCGACTTGCTGTATGAGAACATTCCCATAGCCTGCTGCAAAGTCGATGAGTCGGGATTTATTCTGGATTGCAACAGCCTGTTCGCATTTCTCCTCGGATACGACAAAGGCGAGCTTCAGGAAATGTCGTTCGTCGATCTTATTCCAAACGAAAGAGAGGATCTGATCAGCAGAGTCGCCGCCGAATCAAAGGGTAATCTCGGCGTTTTTTCTCAGCGAATCTGGCTAAAGAGAAAAGACGGAAGTTCCTTTCCGGGTGTCGTCAACGTGAGGCTAATCCTTGACGACAATCACAAGATCGTATATGGAAATATCGTCATAATAGACGACACTTTCAATTTCAGGACGATTGAGGGGATAGCCAAAGACAAGGAGGAATTGAAAAAGAAGGAGCGGCTGAAGAACGAGTTTGTGGCTATTGCTTCGCATGAGTTGCGCACGCCGATTCAGCCTATTCTTGGCTTTGCGCTCCTGGCAAAACGAGGAACCATAGGCCAAGACGAGGCCTGGGAAGGCGTTCTTGCCGAAGCCCGCCGGCTACAGCAACTGGCGAACGATATCCTGGATGTCAGCAGGATCGAAAGTGACAACTTAAAGTACGAATTTTCAAAGATAAAGATCAACGAGCTCATCCGTCACACAATCGATTCACTCTCTACGGATGCAGGTAAGAATCTCTCGATAACATTCGATCACGACCAGTCAGAGCAGGAACTAATAATTGATGCAGACAGGTCGAGAATTACTCAGGTAGTATCTAACGTAATTGGCAATGCGATCAAGTTCACTCCTGAGGGAACAATAAAAGTGGAAAGCAAAGTTGTAGGAGACTTTGTGGAGATCCGCATATCTGACACTGGCTCGGGGATCCCTGCGGAAGTTCTGCCAAAGCTCTTTGAGAAGTTCGTCACTCAGGGGCACGGAGAGGGCAATAAGAAGGGCACAGGGCTAGGGCTTTACATCAGCAAGGCCATCGTCACTGCCCATGATGGCACGATTTCCGCGTTCAACAATGAAAGGGGCGGCGCGACTTTCGAAATAAAACTGCCGGTAAGTAACGGCAAAAACAGGAAATAAAAAATCTGGGCTGCTAAACCTGGGCCCAAGCTCTGCCTTTTTGTAGCTTTCTCAGACCTTCCAAGAGATCCCTGATTTCGTTGTGGGACGGGTTAAGGTCCTTTACTTCCTTTACTCTAACGTTGAGCTTTTCAAGACCCTTCCAGATGTGCTTGTCCTCAAGGAGATCCACAAACTCGTACAAGTCGAAAGGTTTCTGGAGCAGCTCCACTACCTGCTGAAGACTTTTCACGGATTCCACAAGCGTGTCCACAACGTATGCTGAAGCAAAGAGCACCCTCTGCTTTGGCTCAATAGCCAGAATTTCGCGTGCCACTTCCATCCCATCCTTTTTTGGCATTCGGTAGTCCAAGACCACTGCGTCAAACGGGGGCCGACGTCGTGTCCGGATATCCGGCTTTTCGTTTGCCGCCTTGTCGAGCTCATCGTAGTACGCCTGGAGACACTGCTCGCCATCAAAGGTGATTAGGACTGAATGTGATTTTTCTTCAAGCACTGCGCGGTACTGTGTGGCAATGTTGGACTCATCTTCAGCAACTAGTATCTTCATCTTGAGATAGTAGCTTCACAGGAGCACTGATAAGATTCAGTGTGTAATTGCGGGTACATACGTACGCCTTGAGTTCATTTTTCCGGAACGCAGCACTTGGAGCTGCAAGAGTACCATCAGGGATGGCTAATTCGGGATTGCCTTGCATAATCGATGAGACTCTTGGAGATGACGGCCACAATGTTAAACACGCCAAATGCAAGAAAGTGTGCCAACCCAGCAGCAAGACCTGGCTCTAGCCCCATCGACATCGAAACATAGTGCATGTACGGCCTCGAGAGCACGAACGCAATATCTGCCGCCAAGACTGAGGGCCATAGCTTTAGTGCGGAGGAAAATACCGCCCGGATCCTAGGGAACCCTTTCAGATTCGCAAAGCTTGCCTTCTGATCATCGTGATATATCGCAAGAAAGCCTGCCACGGATCCAGCATAGTCCGCCAATGAAGAGTACGCAGAAATTTCAATCTGTCCGAGGCCGCTGGAAGCCGCTATCTCTGCGGTGGCAATTCCTGCACCGAATCCAGCTAATTCACCGATTATCAGCTGTTTGTTGAATCGAATGTACGCGGAGCGGTGGGCGGCAATAAAACTAAGGTACTGTTTTACTGACCTGGCCGCCATTGAAATCATTAGCTTTGGGCAGCCGCGAGCCCATGAAATGTCCTGACGTCAGATTCGAGTTTGTTCCTTATCCTGCGGGCGTAATGCCGAGAAAGGTGCTTCAGAAATTTCAGACTTTCAGGCACTTCGATCCCGTCGATCGCTGAAAGGTACATGTCTACGATTCCCAGTATGGTCGAGGTGGCCCTTTCGATTATCGCGGCCTTTGAGCCGTTAGTCTTGTGCCTTTGCAGCTTTGTATATGATGTGAAGTCGTCTCGCCCCACCGAAGCGAGTATAAAGATATTCGGCATCTGGTCCCTGAGGTCCTCTTGAATGTCGTCAAGATCGTCCTCAATGTCCTGAAGCGCCTGGTTGTAGTGCATTATTAGTGATGCGTTCTTCTCAAATCCAGTGAGCAGCCCTTCCAGGAGAGGCGCGTAAATTATCGCTGCATCGGATGACTTGAAGAGATTAAAGCACTTTACCTCGCTTACCGAAAACAAGTGGCCGTGCATCATCAGCTTTCTAGTATGCTGCTCGTACTTCCAGAACGGCCAGAACTGCTTCATGTTAAAGTCGATAATGTTGCGCAATAGCTCACCGTCTTCATTCCGAAGTCTAGACACCAATGCGCGCCCGCGTCTTCGATATCTTTCATTCCCGACTTCAAAGTATCTGTCCATCAGCACTATTACCCTAACCAAGTCCCGGACATACCGGTATACGTTTAGAGACCTTTCGATATCTCCTGTGTCAGAAAACGCGGCAAAATAGTAGGTGGCGTAGTCCTGTCCCTTGGCGTCGACTGCCTGAAGCAATGATGACGTGGGAGGTTCCAGCCGCCTCAGGATTTCAGCTATTTCCTCGATTCCGGAAATGAAGTCGTGTTCGTCACATTGCATGAGACGGCGTGATTTTTCTTCCAGAAGCTGTCTCAAAGCTTGGACACTATAGCCATGGAAGGACAATGAGGACTCCAAATTACTGAGTAGGGTGGAAGTTCCCTCTAGAAGAACTTTACTTATCAATTTCTGTTGAACAAGGGTAAAGTATTTGGAACTTCTTTATTGAGAGAGAAAGCAAAACACTTGCTATATCTCAATAGTTTGCGTTATCTTTCCAGTGAGAGTGGCACGTTTTTTCTGCCATTATCTATATACCAAGATAACTATTTTTCTTGCTAGCAAACCCTAATCGATTTGGCGAGCATTATGGCCCGCTGCGAGTCGTCATCCAGAATTTCGTTATTCTTGTACTTGTTGCTAAAGTAGAGCAGGTCTATCATCCTGCTCCTGTCGATGTTGATCACGGTGCTCCCATTCGAGCCGCCTGAAGTGTTGGCATTGGTAAGTATGACCAACCTGTCCACGAAGCCTGTCGACTTTAGCGTGTTGGAGATTTGCTCAAAGCTCCTTGCGTGGTCCTTGTTTATTACCACTGCAATTGCCACCTTTGTTCCGTATGGGTCGCTGAAAATTACGTCGATGCCATTTCCCTTACTTTCAGAGGCCTGTGGGCGTGCTACGACTCCCACTTCGTGTGCATAGTTGACCAGGTCTCTCACTGCGGTCCTAACACCTGTTTCGAGCGTCTGGAGGTCGCTCCAATTGCGCCTGATTCGGATAAAGTCAGAGATCGGAACGTCCATCACACTGCCCCTAATCCTGAGCCCGGGGTACACGTGCTTTATTGTCTCATCGATGGCCTCTTCGTCGATCGAAATCACGCCGCGCTTTGCGGCATTTTCTGTTGCGTGGTAGAGTATGTTGAGCATTGACCGGACGTTCCTAAAATCAGAAAACTCGTCGTAGATTACCTTGATCTTTGCTGCAAGGTCTCGCTCTTCTAGGTCGGTAAAGCACTTTGCGGCATCGTGGTATCGGATGTACTCCAAGGCGATGTCGATTACCTCTTCAAGAGTATTGGAGCCGGCGAGGTCGACCTTGTAGTTGGCCTTTTCGAGCCTGTCAAACACCGAAACATTCGCCCTCCTTATGTCGTCGTAGGATGATGGCGTGAAAATAAGCATAAGCGCTGCGGCGGGCAGGTGCGCGTTGATGACGGCTTTGACAAAATCCACGGACTCCTTGTCTGCGTCGAATTCGTCTAGCTGGAACAGCGTTAACTTGTTCAGATACTTTAGGTTCAGCCTCGCCAGCGCTGCAAGGCTTGCTATTATGTCTTCGAGCGAGGAAACGCTCTGAGCGTCCGCTCTGAATTTGCCTTCGATCGCCAGCTTGGCGATGGCAATTTCTACGGGAGACAAATCCCCTTTCAGCGCTTCTGTAACCGCAGTGAAGTTTGGAACTAATTCGTTCCTGAGGACCAGCTCGGCCTTGGCAGCGATCGTCCTTCCGCTCAAGGAATCCAGAAACCCATAGTTAAAGACTTTTTTCGCGGCGCCAATATTTCGTTCGGCCTTTTCTACGAGGGAACCGACGAGCGCCTTTCGTAGCAGGGCCGTGTACTCTTCGGTAAAACCGGCGAGCATTGCGCTGTACAGGCTGTGCATATTTCTCGGTGAAACTTGTGACATGTCAACGTACGAAACAACTGCAGAATCGTTCACTTCGCGGAGGCCCTTGGTGTGGAGTGCAAGATGGGTCTTGCCTGAGCCGACATCCTGGATAATTGTAACAAGCCTAAAGTCCTTGTCCGTAGCCTCTCCATTCTTTACTTTTGAATGCAAATCGCCAATGCATGATAGAAGCGCTGCCTTTGCGTCCTTGTGGCGCTTGCCGCCGAGTATTCGGGCATCGATCAGAGTTGGGGTTGGGCTGCTCGGGTAGGGATTGCGATCTAGCTTGTACGGGTACAATTCAAATGCACCTCACAAATCCATGCAGCAAACCCCTCACCATGACACCTTCGCCACCGCCAGTCGAAAGTTCGTACCTACCCTGGTTCTGGTTCGTGACATCCTCGACGAGGCCGTAAAATTCTTCTGATGAAAGGCCGAGCTTGCCGCATAGCTGGTTCCGCAACTTTGCTAGTTCCACCCAGCCGATTGAAGACGCGGAATTTGCAAGCGAAGTGTCGAATTCCTTCTTAAAGTCGACTAGCGAGAGGGTCCTCCTGCTGCTGGTCGAGCCTGCAGATGAAGCTATTTGCTGCTGGAACAGTGAAGACTGCTGCTCGTTTTTCATTTCGAGAACAAACCGAGAAAGATTGGAAACATTATTGGCAAGGGTGCCAACAGTTTCCTCGATCGATCTTAACATGTCGTATGTAAGCTTGAAACGTGGGTCGGAATTGAGCAGGCTCTGCACGTAGCTGTCCCTGTGCCAACAATAGTAGGCTCCCGCCCTCTTGTCCACAAAAACCTCCCCTCTGCTGATAACTTCTTCCAGTATGGAGTCTATCTCACCAAACTCTTTGCGAAGATCGGTCTTTTTTATTCCTGTTGAGCCCGTCGATTGAATCCTCTTGATGACAAGCTTTTCGTCTGCCGCCATGAGGTAGCCCTTCAAAATTCTTATTTAAGTTCCGACGTAATGATATGCTTCTGATTTAGTAAATAAAATTACACCGGGCATTTCACGGGTTGCTGAAGGCTTA
>DATEEE010000190.1:0-3117 GCA_035281285.1 Nitrososphaera sp. | reverse complement strand
TTGCCGACTAAGGGCGAGTTCGTCCAGGACCGGCTGGGCCAATTTCGTTCCGTCAGGAAAAATAAAGTAGCGCTTCAAGAAGGCGTCTGGGTGCACGTACAATTTGAAGGGCCGACCGATTCGCTTTGCCACGTTTTCCAGTCCGAGAAAATGGTCAAAGTGGCCATGGCTAAGGATGACGCCGTCTACACTTTTCAGATCTATCCCAAAGAGGTCGATATTGTGCATGACGCCGTTTGCGCTGGTGCCCGTATCAAAGAGGAATGTCTTTCTTTCAGGCGCTCCTGATGTCACATATTCCACTTCCACGAGCGCGGAGAACCCATGCTCTGCAACAGGCGCTGGAAGTATCCGGCCGTCTTTGCCCAGAGGAGCCCGCGCTGCATGGGGCGACTCCGCAATTATCCTGTCCGTAAAGTTGTCCACCAGTAGCGTGATAGCTATTTTTGAGGCTGGCGTCAGGTTCATGCTCGAAATACAGGGCAAGCGGTTAAAATGATTGGCGGCTCATTTCCTGTCGGGAGATTCCCACGGAAATACTATCCACCGGCCGTGGTTTAAGACCCTGCCGCTGATGCCGGCGTCCTGGTCGTACCGTGACATGCAGAACGCAAAGTCGCACTTGTATCCCATCAGCGCCTTCGAGACTTTTTCATATGTGCTTCCCGTGTCGTAAATGTCGTCCACCACCAGGTACCTTTTTTTCTTGTCAAGGTTTGGCATTTCCACAAAGACAACTTGCTTGTTGCGAACCGGCACTAGCTGGATTTCGTCGAGCCCCAGCTCTTCGGCAAGAAGCCTGGCCGGGATTATTCCGCCATTTCCGATTCCCAAGACACAATCGTACTTCTTGCCGCCGGCCTTTGTGGCCAGCTCTTTTATCAGGTAGGAGATTTCAAACCAGCTGCACGGCTCCCTGTCCTCAGGCCGTCCTGCTGCTGTCTGAGCACCCGAAACCGAGCTATTCATCATGGCCTGATTAACATTGGGGCCGCAGGTTGAGCAGGCCTCCTCTTCGTCGCCAGGAGTAAAGGCAGACATTCGCCGCTTCCGCGAACTCGATCTTGTCGGCACCAGCCGGAATACCCGAATTTCGACATATAAACCAGGTTTTCATCGTACTCTTCATTTGCCTGACAGCCACGTGGAGGCTGCCTCTAGAGGAGGGGGAAACGCGGCATAATCCATCCAGTCTGTCGGCAGCCGGGATGCGAATGCCGCGTCCGGAGGCAGCAGGCTGGACTCTAACTACGATTTAAGGTCGGCAGGGTATTGGCATTTACATCTTTAGGAAATTATGCAATAGTTCCACAATAATTGGCATATTGAGAGCACTTGCTGCGCGATGACAGCGTGATCTGGCGCGCCGGGGCAGGCAGGGAATTCAAATGCCTAGTGCTACTTGGGCTAATATTCCTGGCTTCTTTTTCGTCGGCACCGAGGGTCGAGGGATCTTCTGCTGCGATTAGCCTTTCCCCCGAGGGCGGCGAAGTCGGAACAGCAGTGCTGGTCGGCGGCGCGGGCTTTGCGCCCTTTGCAGGAATTGAGATCGAATTTGGAGGCGACCAGGTTTCATCGGCGCAGGCCGACGAGCTCGGCGAATTCTCTGCAGAATTTGAAGTTCCTGAATTTACGACTGCCGGCAGCTATGACGTAGTTGCAACCGACGACTCTGAAAATGAAGCAATTTCCGCATTTGAAGTGGACAACTCTCCGCCGGTGGCCGACGAGGTTGGCCCGGTTAGCGTTGAGGAGAGCGCGTGGGTGGTGATCGGCATGACTGCAAGCGACGCCAACGGCGACACGCTGACGATGGAAATAGAAGACAACCCATCGCATGGCACTCTAACAAACTTTGACGAAGACACGGGCGAAGTCACCTACAACCCCGAGGGAGGATACATTGGCCCTGACTCGTTTTCGTTCAAGGTAAACGACGGGACTTTGGACAGCAACATCAGCGTAATCATGATCGATGTCGAAGCGGCCAGTGACGGTCCTTCCGGAAGCGACATCGAGGTTTCCACGGAAGAGGACGAGCAAGTCATCATTGACCTGCAGGTGGACGACTCTGACTCGGAATCTGTTTCGTTTTCAATAATATCAGAGCCGGAACACGGCTCGCTGGGCGAAGTTTCCGACACAGGCCCGTACAGCGCGCAGGTAGTCTACACGCCCGAGCCCAACTACAGCGGACCAGACAGCTTTGAGTACGCAGTTTCGGACGGCCAGACCGACTCGTACGCCTGGGTCCTGATCGACATCACTGGAGTCAACGACGCGCCGGTGGCGATTGACAAAACTGTGACAGTGAAGGAAAACTCGAAAAAGAAGATTGTGCTAGAGGCAACAGACCCCGACGAAGACTCCCTCATATTCAGCGTGTTATCTCAGCCAAACCGCGGCGAGCTGACCGGGACAGCGCCAGATCTATTTTACGAGCCGGACGAAGACTATACCGGCTCTGACAGCTTTGCGTTTTCTGTCAGCGACTCTGTCTTTGTCAGGTCCGGGACCATTTCAATAGAAATAGAATCCAATGAATACTACGAAGACGACTATTACGAAGAGGAAGAGTACTACTACGGCGAGTCAGAGGAAGAAGAAAGTCCCGGCAACAGCGGCCACAACACCGCGCCAGTTTCATATTCTCAATCCGTGTCGGGGACGGAGGACATTCCGCTTGCCATCATGCTGTCGGCCGACGACCAGAACGGCGACGACCTGACGTTTTCGATTTTCGACTACCCATCGCACGGGGCAATAATTGAATTCGCCGAATCTTCGGGAGAGCTCACGTACGTCCCTGACCCAGAGTATAGCGGCGAAGACAGCCTTACCTTCACTGCGTCTGACGGCTTCAGGGAAACCAAGAAGGCCAAGGTCTCGATCACGATAGAGCCGGTCAACGATCCTCCTCGCCCAATTTCGATGAACGTTTCCGCTGTGGATGGCTTAGTGAATATCACTCTAATCGCGTACGACGCCGAAGGGGACCCGCTTCAATTTTCACTCTATGGCCAGCCCTCTTACGGCGTGATTTCTGGCGAGCCACCAGAGATCGCCTACGCTGCCAACCCGGGATTTGCTGGTTACGACAAGTTTCTTTTTGCCGTA
>DATEEE010000189.1:0-2707 GCA_035281285.1 Nitrososphaera sp. | reverse complement strand
GAATGTCAAGCGCAAGGCCAACCGCGGAACGGGTGCCGCTCTCCTTGCGATCGCGATCGTGGCTTTCATTATCTACGCGTATTTTCTTCTCGGCTCAGAGTACGGCATGATAATATTAAAGCTGACAGTCCTGGCGGCAGTTGCCATCCTCCTTACGGTTCTGGGCTGGATAGGCTACACTATGATGACGGCGCCGCGCACCGAGGAAAAGCCTAGCGGCCAGTAATTGAAACATCGGCCACGACCTGGTACACGCGTGGGCCCACCTCCCGCACCACCTGGACGTGCCCTATCCTGCTGGCAAAGTTGGAGAAAGCCTCTTGCGCGTCCTTCAGTCCCGCTGCGGCGCTTGACTTTCTGCCATCAGCTTTTACGTGCGCAAAATAATGCACTGTCCCACCCCCACGCTTGAGGGCAAGAACAGCGTCCGCCACATACTCCCTTGCCTTTTCTGGCAGCGGCATGATCACCCTGTCGGCCTGCCCGACAAGTTTTTCGCGGATTATTTTTGCAGCGTCGCCGTGCAGCGATTCAACCCGGTCCTGAACTTTATTCAGCCTGATGTTGGTTTCGCACATCTCTGCAGCAGCCAGATTCGAATCAATGCTATAGACCCTGCAGGTCTTGTTGGTCCTTGCGATCACGATCGAGTAGGTCCCTATTCCGGCGAACATGTTGACCACCGTCTCACCGTCCTTCACTTGGTCGGCAATCCGCTTCCTTTCAGTCGATAGTCGGGGCGAAAAGTAGGTCTTTGCAACGTCGACTTTGAACCTGCAGCCGTGCTCCTTGTAATCCGCAAGGGTCGTATTTTCGCCTGCAATAAACTCGAGCGTGCGGACCCTATAATCTCCCTGCACCGCGGACACTTGGGCAAACACGCTCTTCGCGGTCTTGATCTTGCCCAGAATTGCCTCTGCAATGACAGACTTTCTCGACTCCAAAGAATCCGGGATCTTGATTATCACTATCCCTCCTACCTGGTCAAATGCAGAATAGACCTTCTCGGTTTCTTCCGGCGAGAGGATGCCCGAAAGGGCTTCCTTGAGCATGTGGGGCATTACTTGCTCTTCACGTAGTAATAGTTGCCCGCCTGTTTTTGCTCTCTGTCAAGCCTGCCCGCCTCTTTGTTTACCCTCGGCCTGCCGGTTGTTTCGTCGCGCCTGTAGGTTATCGAGAGCGCCTTAAGGAAGCGGTTCATCCCGTCTTCCTTTCGCATGGGCAGAGTGGCTGACCCCTGGCGGCCGGGATCGCCCTCGAATATCACCAGCGTGTCAGATACCAAGTCAACTAGCTGCATGTCGTGCTCTATTATTATCGCGGATCTTCCCTGGGCCCGGATGAAGCGCTGAAGGAACTTGGCCACGGCAATTCTGTCCTCTGCGTCGAGAAATGCCGAAGGCTCGTCCAGCGCGTAAATGTCTGCCTGCCGCAATAGCGAAGAAGTTACGGCCACTTTTTGCAGCTCTCCGCCGCTCAGCGTCTTTACATTCTTGTCGTACAGCTTTTTCACTCCCATAGGAATTATGATCTGCTCTTCAACGCTCGAGCCTTCGATTACGTTCTGGTAAGCGCTATAGAGGAGCGACCGTACGTCGCCGTCGTATTCCTGGCTGAGGTACTGGGGCTTGTACGAAATCTTGGCACCCATTTCGATGTTGCCGGAATCCGGCTTCTCGACTCCTGCGAGCATCTTCATGAAAGTAGTCTTGCCAAGCGCATTGGCTCCCACGATCCCAACTATTTCGCCCCTCCTTACCTTGCCTGCCGAAACCGTCAGAGAAAAGTCTGGGAACGACTTTTTCAGATCCGAGTAGCTGGCAACTGGGATGTCAAGAATGAGATCGTCTATTGATGACGCAACGTCAAACTTGAAAGCCTTGTCGCGGAAGCGCACGTTTTCCGCCGGGATAAAGCCCTCAAGAAAGTTGTTGATCCCCACCTTCGTGCTCTGCAGGCCCGAAACGATGCCGTATGCGCCTGGCTCTCCGTAGAGTATGTGCACATAGTCCGACAGGTAGTCGAGCAGGGTCATGTCGTGCTCTACCACCATCACGCTCTTGCCGGCCTCTGCAAGTTCCTTCATTACCTTGGCCACCGCGAGCCTCTGGTAGACGTCATTGTACGAAGATGGCTCGTCGAAAAAGTAGTATTCTGCATCCTTGGCCGCGGCAACTGCCACCGCGAGCCTCTGGAGTTCGCCCCCGCTGAGCTGGCCAATTTCCCGGTCAAGGACGTTTTCGAGTGCGAGCTGCGGCACGAGCTTGTCCTTGACGCCCCTTTCGTCATACTTTTTCAGCAGCTCCTTTGGAGTGCCCTTGAAAGCCTTTGGAATGAGGTAGACGAGCTGTGGCTTTATGCTGGCGCGCATGGTTCCTGACGCTATTTTTTCAAAGTGCGACTTGAGCTCTGTTCCCTGGAAATTCTTTAGGATCTGATCCCAGGCAACTTCCTGGTCGTACATCCCGAGGTTGGGCTTCATGCTGCCGGAAAGAATGTTGACAACTGTGGACTTGCCCATTCCATTTCTCCCCACAAGTCCGACCACCGAGCCCTTTTTCGGCGCAGGCAGCCTGTAGAAACGGAAAGAGTTGATGCCGTACTGGTGAATTTTGTCCGTCGACAATTCCCGCGCAAGGTTTACGATTACGATCGCATCAAACGGGCATTTCTTTATGCAGATACCGCAGCCGGTGCAGAGGTCTTC
>DATEEE010000188.1:0-5744 GCA_035281285.1 Nitrososphaera sp. | reverse complement strand
CGAACTCCGGCTCAGGTCGTTTTGAATTTTCTGACGCGGCTCTCCGATACCTTTGCCATACCAAAGGCGCGGCGAATCGAGCATGTCAGAGAAAACAGCAAAGGTGTGGACTGGAGCCTGGATAAAGACGACATCAATGCTATAGACAGGTCGTTTCCTTTGCCTCGAGCTGACGAGCCGCTAGAGATGATCTGACGAGATTGACTGTACTACACAATGGTAATAGCAAGTTTGCACATGTATCAAGCTGAACTTTCCAGAAATCTACTGGGTGCCCTTGGTCTCGTCGTCATCGTAATCCAGCTTTTCGTCAATCTTTTTCTGCAGCGCCTTGTACTGCTCGTATTTTTTCGTCCACTTTGAAAGCAGGTACCACTGCCTTATCCCCACTCCGAGCCACACCAGGACCACAACGATCGGAATTATGGGCACAAAGGGGAAGGGCAAAAGATCTGGTCCCCCGCGGTGCCACCACATTCCTCCGCCCCCGAATGGCGGCCCAAATATCGCAAACGTGACCACAAAGGCCGCGGGCACAACGATAAGGTGAACCACTATCAAAGTGACAAAGATCTTTTTGGTGTTGTTGATCTGCTGGATAATTCCGTCCATTATGTGGAACAAGTTCTCCGACGGCTTGCCTCCGCCTCTGGGATCCGACACTAGAAGACATTCCCTCCTTGAGTTATAAAAAATATGGTAACTTTGTTACCTGTTCTCATCCGCCTCTCCTCTCGGAAACAGTATTTCATAGGGCTCCAGAACTTCCCGAAATATTGCCTTGCCCTTTTCGGAAACCTTGTATTTGATAATGGTCTTGTTCCCCCAGGGCTCCGTGATTCTTGTAATAAGCCCCTTGCCCACCATGTCGTCGATTATGCCCCTGTGCTTGACGTTGTTGAGCCCGCAATAGCTCATGAGCTTGCTCTGGTTCAGCTCGCCGTACTCTGACAGCTTTAGAATAATGTCCTTCCTGATGTAGACCCTGTCGCGGTATTCATGGACCAATTTAACCAGGAATCTCGGGCATGTGAGAGCTAGCACTTAGTAACGCATAGCAAGATCCAAACTTGCGCGGCATGCCGAACACTAGCACTGCGACGAACCCTTCCAAAATTCACTTGACCGAAGTGCTACATTAACCGTTTGGTAACTTTGTTACCTACCAAGGGTGAACAACGTCTAAAATAATCGCGGCTGCAAGGCCTGCATGAACAAGAGAATCACAACCGCAATCGGGCTGGCAGGGGCCGCTCTCGCGCTGGCCCTGACGAATGCTGTTGGCGGCCTTGCAATCCTGCAGGCCGGATTGGCACCAGTTATTGGGATAGCGACGATAGCATTCGCAGCTGCCGCGTTCGCTGTAGCGTGGAGGCAACGATCCTACATGGTTTCAGGGCTGCTCGTCGCCGCTGGACTGGTTGGGATGACTCCTGCATTGATCGCACTTGCAGCCATCAACTTTGCCGTAATCGTGATCCCCGGCCCGATCCTAGGAGTAATTTTCGGGCTGGCAATAGTCGGACTCGGCCTGGCTGCGGGCGTGAGGTCGGCAAGGACGGCCGTCGTGGCAGCGAGGTAAACCCTCTTCTTTTCTTTCTTTGATGCCTTCATCAATCCCGCTTTGGATAACAAAGTTACGTGTCATGGGTAAACAATGGTTAAAACTATTTTTCACAGAAATTATGGCATGGCAACAAGTCTTTTGAACAGGAAGGTTGTGCTGGTCGCAATCCTTGGAGTCGGCGCACTAACAGCGGTGCTGGCCGCATCCTCGATAGCCCAGGCAACCGCGCAGGAAAAGCAAAGGATGATGTGGGCCGGCGAAGGCATGCCCGCAATTAACGGATCTGTCAGCGTTGCGAGCAAGGCAAGCGAATTTCTGAAAGAAAACGTCAAGGTGCCGTTCGTAGAGGCGGCTCAAACTGCACAGAGCGAAGTAGAGAACGGAAATGTTCTGGGTGGACACATAGGAGTAGTCCAGGGCTATTTGGTGTACACGTTCTTTGTGGCTGACATGGGGAACCAGACAGGACAGCTCGTGATTGTGGACGCTGGAAACGGCTCGGTGCTTTACGTATCTGAAGGCCACGAGTTCGGCTCGTTCGGTCCAATGGGCAGTCACTTTGGAGGTCATCAATACGGCGAAGGCTGGCACGGCCCTGGCAAGGGTTCCGGATGGGGTCCGTGGCACTAGCCCGTCCACTCCTCTTTTGTTTACAGAAAGGTGAGGTCAGGATACGAGCGGAAATGTGCGCTGACAGGCCTGAAACCCAGAATTGCAATTCGTGCGGCATGAGGGCCGAGATATTTCAAGCCGAAGGTGACTTTTGCCTTCAGTGTTGGCAGGTTGAAACGCACCCAAAAGTCTGAGGATGAATGCTCATCTGACAAAATGCTTATCCATTACCAGACGGAACTGTTCCCGGAATTGCCGAAGAGAAAGCGGATATCCACTGAAACGCAGAGCTTCGGCGTGTCAAAAAGGGAAAATCATGATTCCTCAAAGTTTTACGGCAGGAAGATCTACGGTGCACCCAAACAAGTTACCGATGAAGACTACGTAGAAAATCAAGTACCTGCTGAATACCTGGACAGGGTCTTTTGCAAGAGCAGCGAACAGATGGACGAGCTGCCCGACAGTAGCGTCCACCTTATGGTCACTTCGCCGCCATACAATGTCGGCAAAGAGTATGATCACGACCTTAGCATTCATGAGTACCGTCTGCTTTTGAGAAAGGTCTTCGAGGAGACTTTCCGCGTGCTCGTTCACGGCGGCAGGGCTTGCGTAAATATTGCGAATGTTGGGCGGAAGCCGTACATCCCGCTGCACAGCTATGTGATTCAGGAGATGGCGGAGATCGGATTTCTCATGCGCGGTGAGATCATATGGAACAAGTCGGCTAGTTCTGGAACGTCCACTGCGTGGGGCAGCTGGAAATCGGCGACGAACCCAACCCTCAGAGACACTCACGAATACATTCTGGTTTTTTCAAAGGGCAGTTATTCAAGGCCTGCCAATGCAAGGGAAGATACGATTAGCAAGGAGGATTTTCTGAAATTCACAAAAAGCGTGTGGGAGTTTCCGGCAGAGTCGGCTCGACGTGTGGGCCATCCAGCGCCTTTTCCAGTCGAACTGCCGCATCGGTGCATCCAACTTTATTCATTCAAAGGAGATATCATACTTGATCCGTTCTGCGGCGTTGGCACAACTTGCATTGCCGCTTCCAGCGATGAAAGACAATTTGTGGGTTACGAAACGAACTCGGGATATGTTGATTCGGCCAGAAAGCGTTTGCAGAGGTAACAATCACGAAACTCATGGGTCGGAACTAGTGGATTACAGCTATCTAGAATGCCAGCAATTGATAAGAATCAACCTCATATCCCATGTTTATTAGTTTGAATCGCAATCGAAAGACATGTTACTAGATCCAAACTTGAAGCGTCAGCTCGACTCATTATGTCGGAGTCGCATCGAAGTAGCGAGAGCCAAGCCAGCAGACGATTTTGACCGCGTGACGTGGAACTATTCTTCTTCGTTTGATTTTTGGTATGGTCATGTAGTCGGAGAATTATTTGTTCAATGTTACGAAATAGCACGGCAATATTATAAGGAAAATTATGGTCAAGGTTTTACTCACGCACACAATACAGCCATTACAGCTCTGCTAGCCGGACATGCGAGGGACTTGCGTGATGCCCTAATACGATTGAAGAAATATCCGATAACAACTGAGACTTAACGGGCTACCGGTCACCCACTATGTTACGAATACAAGAATCAAGAACCCTACTCAAGATTGTTTAAATATTAGGCTAAACTAATTAGGTAAGCCTAACTATGACTGCCAACGTGCTGACCTTTGATTACGAGCAGGCACTCCCCCGACTTCAGGTGCTTGCCGACGCAGTTTCACACAAGATAATACTTTCTACCATAGAGGAGGCCAAGACCGCCCAACAAATTGCCCTTGAAAACGAGCTCCCGCTTAGCTCCACGTACAAAAAGATCAAGAGGCTGCATGCAATAGACATGCTCTGTGTCGACAGGATAAACCTGGATGACACGGGCAAGCGAGTGGTCTACTACAAGAGCAGGGTAAAGTCTCTGGAATTTTCTTTGCGAAAGGCCGGGTCCTTACTACAGCTCGAGCGGAACGAAAAGGCCTGCAAGTGCACGAACATTCCGGCATCGACAAGCGGAATATAGCTCTTCTCTGCAAAGAGAATCCGAACGGCGTTTAAATATTAGGCTAGCCTAATTTCAGCCACAAAGGGCGATTGCAGATTCATTTGGCGGTGCTAGCTGGCAAGGGTTATGGCATCTCTAATTCACCAGCATACCGTCCGAGAAGTGCACACCTTTGCAGGCACAACATCCATGACGCCTAACCATACGTGCACGGCGCGGGGAAGAGACTGACTTCCCTGCACCGCCACTTTTTCGCAGCAAATCGTCAATTAAGAGCAGCTTGCCGTTACAGGATTAGAAGCAGTCATTCTCCATAACGAAAATCGGATTATGCTTTAAATGGCACACGAAAACTAGCTGGCGTAAATGCCCAGGAAAAATTACGGCGCACTAGGCATGATTGCGCTACTGATTTCGGCAGTCGCAGGGACGGCAGCTTTGTCATACACCGGTTCCCCCGCGTTTGCTCATGAAGAACATGAAGAATTTATCACAAATGCAGAGTTCATCAAGGGACACCTACAGCAGGCCATTGCCAACAAGCAGGCCGGAGAAATGTCGCTGGCTGTTGCCCACTCGGGCCATCCAATCGAAGAAGTCTTCACATTGATGAAGGGTCCGCTGGAGGAAGTTAGTGAGGAGCGTGCGATGGACCTAGAGGAGGCCCTAGAAGCACTCCAGGACGCGGTCCAGACCGATACGAATGAAGCCTTTGCTCAGAAAGTTGAAGATATCAACGGGATGCTCGACGAGGCAATACAGCTGTATGCCGGCGAAGAGGCGGACGAAACCGCGACTAGAGTCGCAGTGATCAAGGGGCTTATCGAAACTGCGGGCGTCGAATATTCTGAAGCAGTAGCCGACGGCGAGATAATTGAAATGATCGAATACCAGGATGCTAGCGCGTTCATTGACCGCGCCAACGTAACCTTTGTCGGCATAAGGGCGGACTTGCCGGAACACGAAGCTGATGAGATCGCTGAATTCTTTGACCAGCTTTTGGATGCGATTGCGGCCAACGCAGACCCTGAAGACGTTCAGACGCTCCTTGACGGAATAGTCCACGAACTTGAAGAAGTATATCCGACTGAGGGAGGGGACGAACAATACGATGGCCAGGCGTACATTGACACCATAGCAGAGCTGCTCGACCAGGCAGTTGTCACGTACCAGCAAGGCGATGCAGACGGTGCGAAGGCGCTGGCTATTGAAGCCTACATTGACAACTATGAATTCATCGAGGGTGACATTGAAGAGGACGACGCCGAGCTAATGGAAAAAATCGAGAACGCGATCAGGGTCGAGCTAGTTGAAATGATCGAGCAGGCAAGCCCCGCTTCAGAAGTGGCTGCTCAAGTGGAGGAAATAAAGGCCGACCTTGAAACTGCGAGGGCCTACGTGGAGTCGGCAGCACTCGTTTCAAAGGGCGATTCCTGGAGCGAAATAAACACCCTCCTGGGCGAAGTGGAAAAACTCACGGGCAAAAATGAAACAGCCACTCAATCGGCAGCCGAAAAACTGGCGGAAGCCAAGGCCGAATACGAGGCTG
>DATEEE010000187.1:0-24440 GCA_035281285.1 Nitrososphaera sp. | reverse complement strand
GCTGGTGGGGGTGTCATTGGATGTAGCCGACCAGGCGACCCTTACCTCGAACGGCTGCTTGTTTAGAATCCCAATGTCGGTGTCGTAGTGCCCGGGCCTGAGCGGACCCTCAGATCCGCGTATCGTCCCACACTCGAACTTTGCTGAATACGTGATGCTGGTAATACCTTCAAGTGAATCGCCCAAATCGTTCTCTGTCGCGCCGGTTCCGCCTGCCGAGCCAAAAGTCGCGCCGGCAGCGCTTCCGTTAAGTATTGTGACGATCCGTGGGAGGATTTCCCTTTCGCGGCCCTCGGGCCCGGCCACTTCAATCACTGAATAGGTGCCATCAGAAACGCTTCTTACGGAAATAATGCCGGCGATATCACTGGAATCCACGGCTGGATCTCCGTCACGGATCGTAATGTTGCCCGACCCGCTAAAGGGATCCGGTGATATGCGGTATGCCGCGCCACCTGCGAGCTTCCCATCAATCATGGTAACTACGGTCAAAGATCCCGATGCAAGGGCAGAAGCCGCCTGCGAGACATCGGTGTCATCAGTCCCCCTAGGTACGGATGGAATAATCGAGACATAGATCGCCACCGCTGCCACGACTGCGAACGCGGCCACAAGGCTCCATCTCGCTCTGGGAGACATGCCTAATCCAGTGGTTGTCATTTCACAATATTAAGCCATTGTTCAGAACTAACCAACCGTCTCCGTTCTTTCACTAGAAATAAATATGAAACACTCCAATTCACGTACGTGAACGCATCCGCCAGAAAGACGGCTCTTTCATTATCTATCGCGCTTATCATCGCAATGCTCGTTCCCGGTTTTGTGCCGGCGAAGCAGCTTGCTCATGCCGACGGTCTGTTCATGGAGCAGTTCAACGCGAACCTGGAAGGAAGGGAGGTGCGGCTATCCGTGAATGTGAATCCGCCTGTCCTGACCTCTGAAACAAGGCAGGACGCGTATGTCCAGTTCCGGCTTTTTGACGAGGCTACTAACGCCACAATTAGGTATTCTACTTTTGCAATCACAATAGAGAAGGGCGTCGGCCGAGACGCAGAAAGGCTACTTGCCGATGTCTTTCACACAGAGAGCGGCCTCCTGACTCTGAAGATGCAGCCGCAGGAAGGCCCTGTAACTATACTCGGGACTCAGGAGCAGTTCCTTAACGCCTGGGTCGCCGATCCAGGCGGCACAATAAACGTGCGAGGACCAATTTTCTTGGAGGGAGGGCTGTACCACTTCCGAATAGAGATTCTAGGGATAGACAGCATAAGGGAGCTTTTTAGACCGGACGAGGTGCAAAAGTTTGATTCCTGGCTCAGTGTCGGCGACGTATTCACGGAGAATGTCGAGTACGATGGCGAATCCTATGGCACAACGATAATCTCGTACTATGACCGGGTAGAGGAGTTTGACTTTAACTCCAGCGAGAAAACATTTACGTGGTCCATGCCTTTTGACTGGAACACCAGCAGAATTGATCAGACTACTATTTTCGTCCATGAGGAGGTCAAGATTCCCAAGTCAATGGCAGGTATTGGGGATTCGCTCGCTTTTGCCGCATCCGTCAACGACACACCGTTGAAGGGTGCAAGGCTTGTTATTGATCCATATACATCGCAATCGGATCTAGTACTCCATTATCTATTGAACAAACCGGATATTCTGAGCATCGCCGAAGGAGTGCCAGATGGCACCGAACAAATGACATTTGCGCTCAAACCATCCGCTGCTGTGCAGGAAGAGACAACGACGGAAATGTCGACTGACACGGGGGGGATTCACGTCGCGCTGAATTGGGAACCTAATCCGCTTGACGCAAATGCAGAGTCCATTGTAAGCGTACGCTTTTCGGACGCTTTCTCAGGTGAAAGCCTGGACAACATGGACGTCCAATACGACATTAGGATACTCGATTCAATCGATGGTACACTTGTCTACGAATCCTCGGGAAATACTGCAGTCAATGGCGCTGACACCCAAACGATCGATTTTCCAGCGAATGAGTTATACCGGATCGAAATACAGGTCCAGGGCATCTCTGAGGACGGCAGGCCCGCTGACATGACCCGGAACGGTGTCGCGCGAGGGATTGTGGTGGTGCCCGAATTCCCTGCCGTGTTGATCATTGCGATTGCCGGCGTCACTGTGTCTGTCCTGCTATCGCGGAAATTTGTGAGAAATCACTCGCGGGGCCTGGCTAACGGCCTCCCATGATACCCGCAAGATTTCATGATAGAATTTCTGAGACGCTGTACAAAGAGCTCCCAGATACTAGCGTTGCATCGCTGAAGGCTCTGCTGGATCTCGGTCGTTTTGAAGTGGGACAGAACAACGTTACGGCCAAGGTGCAAAACAGGTTCGGCGACAAGGTCAGCATCAATATTGAAGGTGGGCGTAGCGGGATCGAGCTACAGGAAACGCTCTTCAATCTGAACGGCAAAAACCCCAAGTTTGCATACTTGATCACCACCTTAAGCGGGAGCGGCGAGACGCTGGTTCGCAAGCTGCCAGTAATCGGCGTTAAGGACTGGCTCCTGATATACGACGACGAATTATTCCTTCTCGCCGTCAAAGATGCCTATGACGAACTTGACATAAGAGTAGTAGAATAGAGTCTGGCGAAGCGCAGTTATTCTCACCTGCGCTCCAACCAGACAGTTTGTTCCCCATCGGTTTGGTCGATGTGAGGGTAAACAAACATAATGACAATTTAAACGTGATGATCCAACTAGCCCAGTATGTTCAGAATTTTCGGGATAATGTGCTCGTGGTAAGTTGGGGCATCAAGCGAAATACACAGGAACCTGTCACTACGGGCAGTAAGTGGGATCGAAACCAGTGTAACCTTGTCAAATTCTGTGACCTGGAACCTTATCATCCCGAGGTCGGACTCGAATTTTCTGTTCATGGTGAGCGCCTGATAGGCCGCGTAAAAAGACGTTGCTTTTGTATCAGAGTCAGCGTTTGCCTTGATTAGCGGTATGGGAATGTCTGGTCTGTAGCGTCCCATGAGGAGCTTGCCCGAGTTGTCAACCACGCCTGCAAATCTTACCGCCTTGTCTGCGCTCAGGATCGATTCGCAGAGTTTTTGCAGAAAGTCACGCTCGTCTTGACCCATCTGTGACGCCTAGGTAGAAGACTATACAAGATATAAAACATGCGACGCAAATCCGGTCGATGACTGACGCGCCGAAGTCGCCCCGTAACGATGGCGCTGGGATCGCCTGGAAAGGCCATTTTGGCTCAAATTAATTAGTATGGATTGGTCAAAAAGTTCCAGATATACCTTTAAATGACTATTACTGGTATTCCCGCTAGTATGCCAGTAGTAGGCGTTGACGACCTGGCTATCTACGTTCCAAAGCTCTACCTCGACTACAAGGATTTTGCAGAGGCAAGGGGCATAGATCCCCAAAAGCTGGAATACGGGATAGGCATAAAGAAAATGGCTATCACCGACACTAACCAGGACCCTGCCTGCATGGCGGCAAACGCCTGCCTTAGGCTCATGCAGAGAAACCACCTGCATCCTGAAGACATTGGCAGGCTGTATGTCGCCACCGAGTCGTCGCTCGACGAGTCAAAGGCGATGAATTCTTTTGTTATCGGGATGCTCGAGCAGATTTACGGAGAAGGATCTTTCGAGCACGCCGGCGGGATCGAATGCAAGTTCGCCTGCGTAAGTGGTTCGTATGCGCTTTACGACAACGCCAACTGGATAAGGGCTGCAGAGAACAACGACAAGGCAGCTGTTGTCATTGTTAGCGACATTGCAAAGTATGACATTGGCTCAAGCGGCGAATACACCCAGGGCGCTGGCGCAATCGCCCTCCTGATACGTGAAAATCCACGGCTCATGGCATTTGACCAAAAGGTTGCGTCGACAACCATAAAGAACGAATATGACTTTTACAGGCCGTTTGGCAAGGAAACCCCGCTTGTCAACGGCAGCTACTCAAATCTTCTCTACCTAATCTCTGTAAGAAAGGCTTTTGACAGCTACAAGGAAAAGGCCATCAGGACAGGGCTTATCAAACTCAATGACGGCGAATCTATCACAGATCACATTGACTTTTTCGCAGTGCACCTTCCGTACAGGAAGATGGGGGAAAAGGCACTTGCGTACTTGCTCCGGCACGAATGGAGGCACCTGCCCCGCTGGAAGGCCGTTATCAAGGAAGTCGGGATGCCGGAGCCGCAGCCAAAAGATGCGCGAGGCACCATTGAATCGATTCTTGCTGACACTGAATTCATGAAAAAAGACGAGCAGTTCCGAAGGGAATTCATGCAAACGTCATTTTACAACGAAGTGTTTGAGAAAAAGATGGCAAGCTCTCTAGAGGCATCCGCAGTCATCGGGAACCTCTATACTGCTTCTATGTATATGGGCCTCAGAAGCCTTCTTGAGGTTGAATACAAGAAGGGCACGGACCTGGAAGGCAAGAGGATCGGATTTGGCTCGTATGGCAGCGGAAGCAGCGCCATGGTGTTTAGCGCCTTGATGCAGCCCGAGTACAAGGAAGTCGTCAAGAGGATGAACATCGAAGAAGAAATCGGCCCGCGCCAAAGGCTCTCCATGGAAGAATACGAGCGACTGCACAGGAATCAGAGGGCCTTCACCGACTCGGTAATCCGAGCACACAAGGAGTTCGTGCTTGTAAAGCTAGGCGGCATTACGGCCGATAAAGCAGGCTTTAGGGAATACGGCTACGTCAGCTGACAACTTTGAATTCGATGCCTTTCTTTTTCAGGAAATCCACCAGCCTGTCCGCATGCTTTTCGTCCTCGATTTCTAGGCTAAGATAGACTCCTGCCGTCCCTGCGGGTATGTTTGAGGAGAGCCTGTCGTGTTCGACCTCCACTATGTTCACGCTAAGCTCTGCGATTCCGTCCACCACCATCTTTAGCGCCCCAGGCTTGTCTGGCAAAAGGATAAAGATCCTCAGCATTCTGCCCATGTGCATAAGCCCCTTTGCGACTACCTGCCCGAGAAGATACATGTCGACATTTCCGCCTGACAGTATCGCAACGGTCTTTTGCTTCCCTGAACCTTTGCGGGCTCCATTCGAAAGGAGGTAGGCGAGGCTTGCCGCGCCCGCCGGCTCGACGACAGTTTTGGCTCGCTCCATCAACAGGAACATGGTCTTTACTATCGAGGTGTCGTCGACCAGCACAACGTCGTCCAGGTACTTGCTTGCGATCTCAAAGGTGAGCTTGCCCGGCTCCTTTACTGATATTCCGTCGGCAATCGTGTACCCATTTTTCCTTGACTGCAGTGACCCTTTTGATATCGACTCTTTCATCGCGGGGAACGCCTTTGATTCTACACCAATGATCTTGACTGATGGCTTTTTTGACTTTATCGCAATAGCAACGCCGGACGCTAGGCCTCCGCCGCCCACAGGAAGGTAAACTTTTTCGACATCCGGGAGATCTTCGAGGATTTCCAGCCCGATCGTGCCTTGACCGGCGATGATGTCGGGATCGTCAAATGCATGGATTATTGTCTTGTTTTCCTTTTTCGCTAGCTCTTGCGTGGCTTCCCAGGACTCGTCGTAGTTGGCACCCTTTAGGACCACCGTGGCTCCATAAGATCGAGTCGCAGCCACCTTCGCCGGGGAAGCGTTCTGCGGCATGACTATTGTGCAAGGAATGTTTTTCCTGGTCGCAGAGTATGCGACTCCCTGCGCGTGGTTTCCAGCGGAGGCAGCAATAACTCCGAACTTCGACTGATCCGCAGCTATCTTGCTGACCTTGACCGACGCGCCCCGCACCTTGAACGCACCCGTGAGCTGCAGGCATTCGAGCTTTAGATAAAGTGGTACGCCGGAAAGCCTCGAAAAGGTTGCTGTACTCTGCAGAGGAGTCTTTCTCGCCACGCCATGCAACAAATCTCTGGCCTTTAGGACGTCCTCGAGCGTGGGGGCCTTTTGTTTCCTTTCCGCGTGCCAGATGCTGGCGTCGTTCATGAACCTATCCGCGAATGCGGTGCGACGCCTTAATTATAATTATCCCCAAAATGAAACCGAACTTCCGGTACAGCTTCCACAAGTTGAGGAATGGAGAATTACCTCCGAGACAATCGTTACAGTACTGTCTAGGCTATTTTTGAGGAAATTTTTGCTATCCGAAATGCTACACCCTGATCGTAGAGGCCTTTTGAAACGCTCCGCGCCAGGCCGTCTTCCACTGCTTTCATTCTGCGGGTGTCCTGAACAATGTCAGTCGGCACGTCAACTTCGATCTGGATATCCAGTAGCATCTTTTTTGAATCAACCATGGAACGTAACGAGTTGAGTGCTCGCGCGGCGATATTTCAGTCTTACAGTCTTTATGGAAAGTCTTTTGTGCAAGCCGACTCGTATAGTTGAGTATGTATCCTTCAGACATCCTTTCGAGGCTTTACAATGAAGAAAAAGACGCTGAATTGCTCTATCCAAAACAGGAGGAGGCCCCGGCAGAAGTCGACGACGTACTTCAAACCAACATCTTTAACGTAATGTTAAACCGCAGGTCTCAGCGCAAGTTTGAAGACAGGGAAGTTGAAGACTGGAAGCTTGAAATGATTTTTGCTGCGGCAGACACAGCGCCAACAGCCGGAGGATTTCAAGGATTCGAAATTTTCCACACAAAGAACGCGGAAGTCAAACAAAAGCTGGTCGAAGCAGCGAACAAGCAGCCTTACGTCAGCGCGCCCGTCGTACTCGTATTCTGCATGAACCCGTCGCGGGTAAAGATGAACTTTCCTCAGGAAATTATTCGGAAGTTTTCAACTCAGGACGCGACGCTCGCCGCCGCGTATGCACAGCTAGCCGCGCATGCACTCGGTCTCAGTTCCGTCTGGATCGGCATGATTGACGAGCAGGAGGTAATGAAAGCGCTAGGGACGGATCTTGTCCCATCCAGCATCCTGTGCATCGGCTACCCCTTTAAGATGCTCCAGCCAAAGCCAAAGAGGAGTCTTATCGAACTGATCCACGAGATCTAGTACCCGGCATCCATAAGAAACGCCAGGTTTTCCTCCCTTCTCTGGACAGAAGTCTTATCCTCGCGTTTTACCTTCGCATTAACATACCGGACATTTACGATGTCCTTGCCAAAGGAACTGTCGAGCAGCATTTCCACGCTACCCGGAAGCCAGGTATCGTCATGCGCGTGGTCGAGGACTACGCCTGAAAGCGGGAGAATGACTTTTGTTACCTTTACCACGTTCTGGATCTCGTTCATTATCCTGATTCTGACCAGAGCCTCATAGTATTTCATGACCTGTACTTGCTCTTCCGTGCCTGCGGCTTCTGTGTCGGCATACCTGCAGACCACCCCGCTTTCGGGTGAGCCGTAGAGCGCGTACCTCTGGGGCGCCGGGGAAAATGCGTCAATCATCAATTCTTCGTCGTCCGTTTGGCGGAACACTCCAATCTCTATTGGCATCTTGCAATAAACTATCACTTCGCTCCGGGGATCCACTACGACTGGCGACTTGAACTTGAGGTATGCGGCACTGGAAATTTCCTGAGGGGTGTATATCGGCGGCGCCGGGAAGATGCCCACCACCACGAGTTCCTTGTCAGACACTATGTTTGTCTGAGTAACAAGTTCGTCTCCGACGAACCGCCTGTACACTGTTCTGGCCGGAGGGCCATCGATTGCGATCTTTTGATCTAGGATTTTGATTTGATGGCCACTTGATTCCGCAGTGATCCGGTAGTGACCGAACAGCTCTGCCACGACTTGCTGAATTTCTTGTCTATCATTTCTAAACGTATCCCCTCAAAACCCATATATCGCATGAGGGTCTTAGCTGTCTACTTGTCAACCGAGGGCGCTGCCAATGCAACAGCCTCTTCATTGGAAATATCGGGGAAAGTGAACCTCCTGGGAACTGAAGTTGCGCTGCTCACCATATTTCTGACAATTGCGATAATAGTGGTTGGCTTTCTGGTTGCCCACTTTGCGAGGCTCCTGACTTCCAGGTACTTTACCACAAAATTACCACACGACACGCGCAGGACCATGGGGAAGCTTGTTTACTACGTCATTATCGCAATCGCGCTGCTTTCTGCTCTAGGAGTCTCAGGTATCGACCTGTCCGGGATATTTCTAGCAGGCGGCATAGCCGGCATCGTGATTGGCTTTGCAACGCAGTCACTGTTCTCGAATCTGATTTCGGGCATATTCCTCCACATCGACAAACCGATGAGGATTGGGGACCCTGTCCTGATTACCGGCAAGCTCCCTGACGTATCGGGCGTTGTCGTTGAGATAACAGTTCTGTCGTCACGGCTCAGGATGTTTGACGGCACATACGTCCGGCTTCCCAATTCTGACGTATTCCTTTCCGAGATCCGGAATTTTTCCAGCGCAGTTGCTCGACGAGTCGAGTTTTCGTGCGGAATTGCTTACAGGGAAGACGCGGCGCAGGTTATCGAACTAATAAGGAAAAACCTTGCCCAGTCGCCTTTGGTTCTGGTCGAACCGCCCCCTGACATTTTCGTAGATAGACTGGACGACTCTACAGTGGTCATCAACATCTGGTGCTGGGTACCCTTCTCTGTATGGTTTGACATGAAAAAAGAGCTCGTTCAACAGATAAAGGCAGAGCTTGACCGAAACGGAGTCGAAATACCGTTTCCACAGCGGGTCGTGCATATGCATCCGGCGCAGGAAAAGCAGGGCACCGGTGGCCGCACTAGACAGCATCCAAAATCAACAGACAAAGGGCAGGAGCAATAGGTTTGACAACCACAACACTCCGGCCCAGCAGCAATGCAAAGTCGAACTAGGCCGATTTTCTAATTAACAGCCCAACCTCGGCGAGTTCCTTGGCCAACCTGTCAGCAGAGTCCTTCGTGACCCTGGAAGGGTCGATGTAAGCCTCCCTCGACTTCGTCTTCTTGTTCTTGATCGATTCGAGGTCAAAGTAAGTGGTTACGCCTTCCTCGCCTTGCATCTGCCTGTTGTGGTCAATGGCTACAGGCGAAGTCTGGTACATCTCAATCAAAAGATCATTGAGCTCGCCGAATAGCTCAGCCTTTCTTTTCTTGAGGTCTTCAAACTCTGAGAACTTTTGTTCGACTGCGGCTGCTTTGCTGTCGAGCTCTTGGACAAGCTTTTCGTCGTCAAACATCTTCGTAAATAGCTCCTGGAATTCAAGTTCGGCATAGCCGCGCTTTTGCAGCTCGGAGCGAATCTCGCTGTCGGCTTCACCGGCCATTTTTCCGAAAACCGTTCCTGCGCGGTCGGCCATGGCGGCAAGTTCCTTCTGTATTTCGATGACACGCTTGTCTACTTTGTAATATGGCAGGGCGTGGTACTGAAGTCCGAAATAACCGGTCAAGTAATGCTTGCCCACCTCCTTGGAGGATTGGAAGAATATTCTGCGAAGGTCATCGGTGTCAGAGGTGGCAATCTGGGAGCAGGACCATCCCTCTTTTGTGAGGTGCCCTGCGAGCCTCTGGTAGAATTTTCTTACCGCTGCCGGATCAAATGTGTTTGCCTGGGTGACTGTGCCGTCGCCCAGCATCGCATTTGCTCCACGCATCGTGATTAGCGGCACAATCGTATCTAGGTACGATTTTTGAACGTCCTCGGCGGCCGGGTTCAGTCGCTTGCAGACATAGTCCGTACCCTTAAGCGGCAGCCTCATGACTTCCCGTCAGTCCGGATCATACGCCCGACTAATATATTGTCAATGACGTTTAAATTCGTCAATAAGCACTGTTATGCGACGGTTGGCCCCTAAAGCGCAAAGGAAAGTAGGCTCAGACAGGAAGGAAGAGGAAGATTCCAACGCAGACGCCCCACGCAAGACCTTGGTCGACATGATGATGGATGGCGACAGCCCTGCCCTGGAAGCCGTGTCAGTCGATTCCGAAACTCTAGTGTCTATGACCCAGGACCGGCTCTGGAAGGCTCTAAAGCGTCGGTTCCAGTACGACTCGACCGTCAAGCCGGGCCAGGAATACCTTCTCAACCACGTAAGCTCCAAGATTCCGCTCGTGATTCTTTATGCAGATCTCGTGGGCTCTACGAATATGAGTATGACACTTCCGATCGACAAACTGGTGACCATAATAAGGGCATTCACCTATGAAATGTCATCAATCGTTTACCACCACGAAGGCTATGTCTTGAAATTCGTCGGAGACGCGATAATCGCGTTCTTCCCAGCAAGCTTTAACAAATTGCTTGCGTGCGACAGGGCCGTCCAGTGCGCAAGGTCCATGATCACGGTCATCAAGAACGGAATAAACCCGATCCTAAACCAGTACGACTATCCAGAGCTCAACGTAAAGATTGGGATCGACGAAGGCGAAAACGTAATTGTGCAGTATGGCGAGGACAAGAGCTCCCTCATCGACATCCTTGGCTACTGCATGAGCATTGCATCAAAAATAACTTCTCTCACACAGCCCAACAGGATTTCGATAGGCGAGGATGTCTACAAGATGCTGCATCCTAGTATCAGGTCGAAATTCCGGGAGGTAAACTTTAGCTCTGACGAATGGAAGTATACCGAAAGGCACACCGGCCAGCTCTACAAAGTATACACGATGCAGGACACTAGCAGGTAAAGCTGCAAGAATCTAGCGGTAGGATTTCTGCTTTCTGCGCCTCGCGCCCGGCCCGCCAAATTTCTTTGACTCGGTCTGTCTGCTGTCGCCTGATAGCAGGTGCCTGTCGTATTCAGTTAGCTTTCTTCTAACTTCTTCGCGCACGCTCTTTGTAAACGGGTGCTCCCTTGGGTCCTTGCCTCCTTTCTCCTCGCCGGTTAGCGCCCTTGAAATTGCCACCGCGCTCGCAAATGCCTGTCCCATAAAGCCACCGCCGTGAACCTGGACGTTGATGTCAACCCGATTCCTTAGTTCTCCAATAAGCGTTAACGGCGTCAGGACCAATTCCTTCGCGACGTCGGGCGCGATGAGCTCCGCAGGAGTATTGTTAATCCTGACTCGTCCGCTTCCCTTTGCAATAGTCGCTACTGCCTTGCTAGTCTTTCGCTGCCCGGGATAAAGTTCGATCTTGTTTGTCATTCCTATTCTCCCTTCCATCCGATCTGCTTGGCTACTTCACCAATCGTGATGTAGTATGATTCTGGCTTTCGTATCTTTGAATCAGCAAACGACTCCAGCTTGACACTCTTCATCTCCTCAGGAACGCCAATGTACACTCGGAGGCGCTGGTGAGCTTCAACTCCAGAAGTCTTGCGCTTTGGAACCATTCCCCTCACCATCTTTGAGAGAATCGTGTCCGGCCGCCTAGGGTGGAATGGTCCGTGGATGGGGTTTGTTACCGAGTTTATCTCGAGGTGCTCTTTGTACAGTTCAATTGTTTTGTACCGGTTTCCTGAAAGCATCGCCTTTTCTGCATTTACAATTGCCACCTTGTTGCCGTTAAGGAGCAGCTTTGAAACATGAGAGCACATTCTCCCGGCGATGCAGTTAGTGGCATCAACGACCACCTGCTTTGTCGCAGGAGCCTTTTTTTCAGCCAATTATTCGCACTCCCTTGCCGTCCGGATGCTTTTTTGCCAGCTCTTCAAAACTAAGGATACTTCCGCCGGCACCAACTATTTTCTTGGCAGCGGCTTCGGAAACGGAATAAGCGCAGACGGTCAGCTTGTGACCCAGGTTGCCGGTGCCCAAGACCTTTCCCGGAACCACAAGGACTTCGCCGGACTTTGAGAGTTCGCCGAGGGTCGCAACGTTAATTTCCCTTCTGTTCGCCCTCGGTCCTGCAAGCTCTGCTTCGAGCGCGCGCCAGATGGGCGCCTTTGACTTTTTGAAAGCGACACGGAGAGTCCAGATCGTATTATGTAGCATAGTGTTAGCAAACATTTCCGTTCGTTACTTCCACTCGTACTAAAAGCTCCCCAAATAAATGTAACCTAGGCGCTCTTTGGCATCTTGAGCGACGATGCAATTTGCTTGAATGCCTTTGTTTTGGATGCGAGTTTTTCGGCAGCAGACATCAGTACTTCCTCTGCGGTCAGCGCACCATTTGATTCAAGTATCAAGACGACTTCGCTATCGTCCTTGCCGTCCTTGAGAACCGCCGCCGAAGTGGGTTGCCACTTTGCGTGGTCTTTACCCGTCCCGAGCCTGGCATACGCTTCAAACTTTAGCTTTTGATTCGGGGCTAGGACTATAATCGGAATTTCCTTACTAACCGGCTTTACAAGCTCGTCTTCCGACACAAGTTCGCCGGATGTGACAACTTTGGTCTTGTCTGTTGCTTCCGAATCCAGAACTAGAAGAACCCGGCACTTGCTGCAGCCGAGCGTGCTCTTGCAATCGCACTCGTGGGGCATGACGAACCGCCCCGGGTCGGTCCGCAGCGGAATTAAGCCCAGGCGGTGCGCCACGGCCTCGTCGTGCATTACGGAAGAATTTTCAAGCATTACCACGTCGTCTATCGCCAGCGTCGGAACTTCGCTTATTGCCAGCCTCCTCAGGGAATTGACGTACTGCCTTGGAACGTTGTTAAACTTTGCAACTATCCGATCGGGTGACTTTTCAATGACTTCAACAGATGGAGAGGCCAATACTCAAAGAAGTCCCGGAAACGACCTTAAAAATCTACCGAATAATCGAAAATTTTCAGAGAAGTCTGGCATACATATATACTTCTTCCTGAAATGATCCTATTACATTCAAGCCATGACCGAAACCAAGTTCACAATAATAAGGCTCGTCCTTGAAGGCGACAAGTTTGAACTCCTAGTAAAGCCCGACCCGGCGCTTGAATACAAACTTGGCAAGCGGACGGATCTCTCCAGCGTCTTGGTATCCGACGAGATCTATTCCGATGCGAACAAGGGGTCTAGGGCTTCTGGAGAAAAGCTAATGAAGCACTTCAAGACCGCCGACTCGGCCGAAGTTGCAAAGCAGATCCTTGCAAAGGGCGAGCTGAATCTTACCACTGACCAGCGAAGAAAAATGGTGGAAGAAAAGCGCAAGCAGATCGTGCAGCTGATCAACCGTAGTTTTGTGGAGCCCAAGACGCACCTGCCCCATCCAATCGTCAGGATTGAAGCCGCGATGGAGGAAGCCCGGGTTTCAGTTGATCCCTTCAAAAAGGCCGAAGACCAGGCAAAGGCAGTCGTCGACGGCCTAAGAAAGATCCTGCCACTCAAATCGGAAATTTCTAGGCTCACTATTACTGTGCCACCGCAGTTTTCGGCCCAATCCTACAGCATTCTCAAGTCATCGGGCGACTTTAAGGGGGAGGAATGGCTGGCGGACGGTTCGCTCAGAGTAGTGCTCGAAATGAACGCAGGAATGAAGGGTCAGTTTCTTGATCGGCTGGGCTCTGTAAGCAAAGGTTCGGCCCAGGTAAAGGAAGGCTGAAGGAGTATTCTACACTTAAAATATAAGTCACCTGTAACTACTCCTCGTCAAATTAGGAGAATAAGGAAAAATGAAGAGTCGCGTTAGGATACTTTCGAGAGGGCCTCTGGCCCCGGTGGTGAGCCATTGATTTATGCACGACGTGAAAAGGCGGTACGTAATTCCCGGCGACAAGATCGCCGAGGGCAACTTTAGGCCCCTGATGAACGTTGTCAGGGCGGGAAACTCCCTGATTGCAACCCGGATAGGGATTGCCGAAACCGGCCGGGATGGCGTAAAAGTCATCCCGCTTTCGGGCGTTTACATTCCACGCGTCAACGACCTTGTCATAGGCAAGATAGTCGACCATTCGTCACTTTCTTGGGAAGTCGATATCAATTCCTGCTTCTCGGCCCATCTGCCGGCTCAGGATGTCTTTGGCCGCGACTTTTCCCCGGCAAGGGACGACATGGGCAGGCATTTTGCCATTGGCGACATGGTCACAGCTAGGATAATGGCCTTTGACAGGACGCGGGATCCGATGCTCACGGTGCAGGACAGGGATCTGGGCAAAGTGCCTCGGGGTGAACTGCTCAGGATATCCGCGACCAGGGTGCCCAGGCTCATCGGCAAGAGGGGCTCCATGATCCAGACAATCGAGCAGGCAACGCAGACCAGGGTGCTAATCGGCCAGAACGGGATCGTCGTTGTCACCGGCAGAAGCCCAGAAGGAACCATGCTGGCGGTGAAGGCGATCAAGATGGTTGAAGAAGAAGCGCACACTGCGAACCTGACCCAGAGGATTAAGGTTCTCCTGAACGTGCCAGACACTCCTCCGCAGGAAGCAGCAGCTGCTGCTCAGGGCGCTGGAAGCAAGGCTATGGAAGGCGAATCAGCCATGGACGACGTGGAAGAAGAATTGGAAGTTGAAGGTGAAAAATAGGAATGACTCAAACAAGAAATTTGATTGATGCAAATGGAAAAAGGACGGACGGCAGGACGGTAGACGAGCTGCGCGAAGTAAAGATAACTGTTGGCACGGTGAGAAACGCCGACGGTTCTGCCTTTATTGAATTTGGAAAGAACAAGATAGTAGCAGCAGTCTATGGTCCGAGAGAAGTGCACCCAAAACACATGGCACTTCCTGACAGGTGCGTTCTGCGATGCAGGTACCACATGTCCCCGTTCTCAACTGACACGCGCAAGAACCCTGCGCCCTCGCGGAGGGAAGTGGAGATTTCAAAGGTGATGCGGGAGGCCCTTGAACCGGCGCTGATGCTGGAAGACTACCCTCGGGCCGCCATCGACGTATTCGTTGAAGTCCTCCAGTCTGACGGAGGTTCCAGGTGCGCCGGAATATCCGCCGCATCCGTTGCCCTTGCAGATGCCGGAATAAACATGCGCGATCTGGTGGCAGCGTGTGCTGCAGGGAAAGTGGACGAAAAGATAGTACTTGACATCAACGACACCGAGGACAAGGAAGGCGGGGCAGACATGCCCGTCGCCTATATGCCGCGACTGGACCAGGTGACCTTACTTCAACTGGACGGCAAGCTAACATCGGAACAATTCAGCGAATGCATTGACAAGGCTATTTCAGGCTGCAAGATGGTC
Source organism: Nitrososphaera sp. (assembly GCA_035281285.1). GTDB lineage: Archaea > Thermoproteota > Nitrososphaeria > Nitrososphaerales > Nitrososphaeraceae > Nitrososphaera. The sequence goes on along the minus strand of DATEEE010000187.1, from coordinate 9,498 downwards.
TACGACATTCAGCGCCAGGCGCTGATGCAGAAATACTTTGGCAACGAGACCGAGCTCAAAGAGGAGGCTGCCACGCAATGAGTTCTTCAAGGCGATCCCCGGTAGTCATAGAGCACCTGCGCAAGCAGCAGATGTGGGACGCGCTGGCAAAAGGCAAGCGGCTCGACGGCAGGGACTTTGGCGAACAGCGACCGCTGGAGATTGAGCTGGATGTCATCAAGAAGGCCAATGGGTCTGCCCGGGTAAAGCTGGGTCATTCGGAGGTCATCGCAGGCGTCAAGGTGGCAACAGGCGAGCCTTTTGAAGGGCTGGAAGGGAAGGGTGCCCTCATTGTGTCCGCCGAGGTATTGCCCATCGCGTCGCCACACGCCGAGCCAGGGCCGCCTGACGAAGAAGTAATCGAGCTTGCCAGAGTGGTGGACAGAGGTGTCAGGGAGTCAGAAATGATAGACCTTGACCAGCTGGTCCTAGTGCACGGCAAAATAGTCTACACCATATTCGTCGACTGCAGCGTTGTGAATGTCGATGGGAACCTCTTTGACGCCACTTCGTATGCCGTGGTGTCGGCACTGCTCAGCGGAAAGCTGCCGATACTTGAAATGCAGGATGGCAAAGTGGTAGACACTGGTAATACTCGTGACATGCCAATCACGACTATTCCGATTTCTGTCACTGCTGCAAGAATTGCGGACTATATCCTTGTCGACCCATCATGGGACGAAGAGGCCTGCATGGACGCCCGGATTACGATAACTACTAACGAAGAAGGCTTTTGTGCAGTCCAGAAAGGTTTTACCGGATCATTTACCGCAGAGCAGATCAAAAAGGCAGCCGAAGCAGCAAGGATTAAAGGGCAGGAAGTCCGGGCAAAGCTGAAGGAGCTGACGGGCAAGTAAATGGTAAAACGAACCAGCACTTCCACTGGCTCAACTACTCTGAAGGGTCTTGGAATAAAATTCGGCGCTACCGTGCGCAAGCGGTACGGAAAGGTCTATCGCACACTGCATGCGAAGCGAAGATGTCCATCTTGTGGGTCACAGCGGTTCGGAAGGGTCGCCTTGGGAATATGGACATGTCCGAAATGCAATTTCAAAGTAGCATCAGGCGCATACGACGTTGACTTCGAAAAAGTGCAAAGCTGAAATCACGTTCTCGGCCGTATCAAAAAGGGCTTCCGCGAGCATAGCGGCGGCACTTGCGCCAGATTTTTCTACTATGCCTGGTGGCTCCAAAGCAAGGGTTGTGTCGCGGGGTTCCAGACTGGTTATCGAGCTCGAGGCGGACGACATTTCCGACCTCAGGGCCAGCATGAACTCCTCACTCTTGCTTGCTGACGTGTCCGCAAGATGCCTAACGCTATGATTTTGTCCTCATGGGTTAGGGTTCAGGCTATGGAATGATAGAGGTATGTCTAGCCTTGTAATACAAACCTAAAATATCGGTTTTGACCTTGATAGTTTGATTACATGAGTGCTGAGGACGCTTTCAATCAAGTTCCTTCCCACGTCACCAAGTTCCGAATAGGCGATGGGATGATGTGGTATAGTAAGGACAGTGGGAATGAACTTGATTTTTACGCCAAGAATGTTCGAGAGGATAAGTATCAGCATCTCCATTTTTGGTTCAACGGGAACGAGCATGATGCCGTAATCACGAAGGAAAATCGCAGAGATGTGGAGGACGAACATACTCCCTTTAACACCATTCAATTCTTACGGGCAATCGGTGAACCTGTAAGCGAATTGCTTGCTAATGTGCAACATCTTAGCCTAACCGATGATAGGTTTACAGGCAGAGTGGTAATCCTTTCAACTATACCTAGGGTAGTCTATCATAAGACGAAACGAGATACAGCATACTTTAGGGTCGAGTCTGAAGTTTCAGAGTATCTATTCGAGGAAGTCGATGCTAGCATTCCTCAGATTGGCGTGATGGTCGAGGAACCCGAAACGGTAACGGACTTTCTGGTAGTAGGTGGAGGCGAGATACACGTCATAAGCATGGACAATCTTGATAGATGTGCTGAAAAAATGCTTAATGGACTTCGAGCGATAGGCTTACCAGAATAACTTTAAATCGAACGCTCACCTATACATAAAATACTTTTTTTCTGCTGTCTCGTAAACCTATAACCATGTGAGTTAAACGATGGGCAATGATTTTATATCTTGCCGATCTGAACAGGCACTGTTTATCATATGAGTGATCAGGAACTTCCGCCCTGGCTCAGGGAACAGGTTTCAAGGCTCCAGCAGCTCCAACAGAATCTGCAGGCAATCATGATGCAAAAGCAACAACTCGAAGTGGAATCTGTAGAGACTGACAGGGCTCTTGATGAGCTGAAAAAGGCGGGAGCCGACGACGCGGTCTACAAGAACGCCGGCTCTGTCCTGATAAAGGCAAAGAAAGATGATGTCGTTAAGGAGCTGGAGGAGAAAAAAGAACTGTCCAACACTCGCGTGATGGTCTTGACAAAGCAGGAGACCCGAGTAAAGGAGAACCTGAAGGAAGTTGAAAACAAGATAAATGAAATGATCCGAGGGATGCAGTCCGGCACAGCCGGAGGTCCACCGCAGCCGGGAACCGGCGTGACGAAACCCCGCGCGGAGTAAATAATTATACCGAGCCAATCGATCGTATATGCGATGGTCGCATTAAGGGTCGTGGCTGACGAAAGGGAGAGAAACAGCCGGATCCCTGACTTGATGCGGGTCGCCGGCGCTTCAGTGGATTTTGCACAGCTTCCAGTCGGCGACTACATCGTTTCCTCGGATGAAGTGGTAGAGCGAAAAACTGTCAGGGACCTAGTAAGCTCTGTCTACGATGGTCGGCTTTTCATCCAGTGTGCCGAGCTCGTCAAGCATTTCCAAAAGCCAATCATTGTGGTACAGGGAAACATTGCCGACCTCGAAGTCGTCCCTGATGAGATGGACGAAAAAAGCGCACGTCGTCTCGCGGAAAGGGCTCCCCTCGCATATGATGCGCTGGCTACAGTAGTCATGGAATTCCGAATTCCTGTAATTCATACCCCGACGGCAGAGTACACTGCGCGATTTTTGCTCACGCTTGCCAGCCGAAGCACAAAGGAGGGCAGGGCATCTGGCCCGCTCCTGAGGAAGATAAGAAAAGAAAACCCCGTGTATGTCCAGCAGCTGTCTGTGCTTGCATCAGTACCTGGAATAGGTGAGAAGCTTGCCGAAAGGATGCTCAAGAAATTCAAAACGCCGGGCAGAGCACTAACTGCTACGGCGGCAGAGCTTGCAACGATCCCCGGATTCGGATTAGCACGCGCAGAACGGGTGAGGAGGATACTCGACTCTTCTGAATCTGTGAGCAAAGTGCTACAAACGAAGCTCTTCGATCCGTGAACAAATTCGCGCCTGCCACGGGAAGAAATCACACTAGGCGGATTTGATCTTGCGGTACTTTCTTCTTAGTGCGTTGCCACACAGGGGACACTCCCCACCCGCTGAAAAAGTCCTGCTACAGCCGGCGCAGTAATAAATCCACTTTCGCGCTTGCTTGATATCTTTCCCGGCCGTCGCTGGTCTGACATTTATTCCGAGTGTGGAGGCGAGGTTTGCCACGGAAAAATCATCTGTCACCAATGTGTGGCCGAGCTGAAGTGCGAGTGAAATTACCGAGATGTCCGGAGTTGAGAGCGCGTTCCTATCGCCTGTGTTTTGCGCGGCTTTGAGGACTCTGGCGACATATTTCTTGTCTGCATCGCGAACCGTGAGCCTTCCGGCCTCCTGAAGCGCTTCCAGTGCAGAAATAGACGCCTTGATGTGCCTGACTTCGCCAATGATTTCAGATGTCGTATACAAGAGGCTGTGCGACGACGACATGAATGGCGTACCCGCGTAGAAAGCCCCTGCGTCGAGCACAAGCTCAGAAAGCAAGCTTGGAGAACCCGAGCTTTGTGAGCTGCCTCATTCCTTTCTTCTTGAGCCTCAGAAATATCGCATCATCGGTGTACCGTATCACTCTGATGGGCGTATCCGGTTCGACCTTGAACGTTTCCTGGCCGTCAACTATTACATGCGATTCGTGGCTGCTCTGGATAGTGATTTCCTCGACAGGCATCACTAACTGCGGCATCCTGTTCACCGAGGCGATGGGAGTTAGTATCAGGCAGTCCATGCCTTCATGCAGTACGGGTCCGCCGACAGAGAAGGAGTGACCGGTGGAACCCGTCGGGGTAGATATCACGATCCCGTCCATCCTTTGCTTTATCTCGTCGCCCATGAGCTTGATCGAGATCACCGGAGTCCTTGTCAGGCTCACCCGCGTTATCAACAGGTCGTTAAGCGCAGGCGGAAAAGATTTCCCTCCGGCAAAGGCCTGTATTCTGATGCGAGAATCGTAGAAATATTTTCCCGCCAGTATAGCCGCCATCGCCGAATCGATTGAACTAGAGTCTATTTCGGCCAGCACTCCCCTGTGACCGCCGCTGTTTATTCCGAACAAGGGCGCCTTGCCAGGGATCATTCGAAATGCCCGGAGAGTCGTTCCGTCGCCGCCTATGGCAACTATTAGGTCCAGCTTCACTTTTCCCAGATCGTCAGGTTTGCTGGCCGTCGCTCCCTCGATTCTCAGCGGGAGCACGGAAAACGTCTTTACTCCAGAAGCCGCCAACAACGCGGCAACCCTGACTGCGGCAGCCTCGGAATCCGTGTTGCCTATTTTTGTCGTTATTGCCGCCGTGCGGATCTCTGGAACCAATAGCGTTTCCGCTTCGCTATAGCTGCATGCCACCTATTAAATGCCATTGGTAGCGCAAACAAAGATTTTAAGTAACAGTGATGGTTAGCGGACTTTATGGCAAGTTACTCTCACCCCGAAGTTTTGTGTGAAACGGACTGGGTTGCAAATAACATCAACAGCGGAAGCATTAGAATCCTGGAAGTCGACTACGACCCTGAGAACGCATACAGACAGGGACACCTCCCCGGGGCTCATCTGGTATGGTGGAAGAAGGACATCAACGATGCGGTACGACGCGACATTATTAGCAAGCAGCAGTTCGAAGCGCTGATGAGCCGAGTAGGTGCGACGCCCGAGACCGAGCTGGTTCTTTATGGCGATTTCAACAACTGGTTTGCCGCGTTTGCATTCTGGGTATTCCAGTATTATGGCCATTCAAAGATCAAGATCATGAACGGCGGCAGAAAAAAATGGGAGCTGGAAAAGCGTGAATATACAAAAGACGAGCCGAGCGCTGCGGCCACAAAATACGTTGCCGATCCTCCTAACGAAGCAGTAAGGGCGTACATGCCTGATGTAAGGCGGGCACTGGAGAAAATGGACACAATGGCTCTGGTCGACGTGCGATCTCCAAAGGAGTTCAGCGGCGAAATTACAGCTCCCCCAGAGTATCCTACAGAGCACGCGCAGCGTGGCGGCCACATTCCGGGAGCAAAGAACATACCCTGGGCACAGGCCGTCAAGGACGCGGACGGCACGTTCAAGTCGGCAGACGAGCTGAAATCGCTGTATGAAGGGAAAGGTATCACACCAGACAAGAACATCATTGCGTACTGTAGAATCGGGGAGCGCTCGTCGCACACCTGGTTCGTGCTAAAATACCTCCTTGGTTACCCACTGGTGAGGAACTACGACGGCTCGTGGACAGAGTGGGGCAACATGATCGGAAATCCGATAGAAAAATAAGCCCTTCCCACCCACTTTCCACAGATGCAGAACAACCTGGTAAAGAAAGGGCAGTTCTACTTTATCTACGATAATAGCGGAAGCCTCGTCCTCGAGGACAAGACAAAGAGGGGACTTGAGGTTCGCGAGCGCGTGCTCGACGACAAGTATGGCGTCGAGGCTGAAAGGGGCGTTATTCATGACATGGATGGAATTGGTCACAAGGTCGGAATCCGGTGGTACTTTCCTAGGCCAAAGTATGCCCTTGAGGATGTGGTGAAGATCGCTGACGAAATCGACGCCAGGTACAAGGCGATAAGGGACATCACCTGTCCTGATGATGACTAGTACAGCTGGAGTACAAGTCCTTCATTCGAATTGGCGTCAAACGAAATGCTTTTAGGACATGACGAGTACGTGAACTTGAAACGCAGAGATGTCTGCCCTACTGAAGGATCGAGTCTGGACGATGCTTTCCGAAGTAGCAAAGAGAGGTGTTTATCCGCTTCACGGCAACCGGCTTGGCCTGTACAGGGTGCCTGTGGAGATAACCGAAAAGTCAGACATTGCAGCGATAATGAATGATCTTAAAAGCGGCGGGTTCAAAATGGACACCCACGCCGACAGGATCTATGTGACTCACAAGTGGTCAGAAAAGGGCACCGACCTTGTAACAAAGGAAGAACTCGCTGCCGAGATGAATATTACAGTAGAGATTGTTACGGGAGAAGTTGTTGATCTCATTTACCAGATAAGACAGCTAGAGTATTTTGGCGATCCGTACTGGGTAAAGGGCTACCGCCAAAAGGCCGACCAGAATGCCAAGATGATTATCGACACTATTATACGCAATACAAAGATCGGAGACAAGCTGATAGCGCACTGGCAAAAGGTTGAAAAGCTGACACTCGAAGCTGCGATAAAGAAACTGGAGGAGCTCACTCCGCTTGCAAAGAACCCGAAGCCGCGTAGTGCAACTGCCCCTCCGCCCGCGGGACCGTCGGCTGCTCCCAAGCCAGCCGCTGCGATGGCTGCACCTCAGCCTGCTGCTCCCGCTGCTGGAGGCTCTGGTGCCACTACGATTTCGCTAACTGGCAGTGGAACAAGCTACTCGAAGGTCGAAGGCCCAATCAACGCAAAGTTCAAGGAAAGCAGGCAAGTGGCAGGAACGTACAACGGCATCAAGGTTTGGGGACCTGTGGACGCTCCTGGCCAACTGGGAATTTGGGGCGATAGCGTATGCGTTGACTTTGACATCTGCGTGGCAGATGGCGCGTGCATTGAAGCCTGTCCAGTAAATGTCTATGAATGGCTGGAAACTCCGGGACACCCGGCGTCTGAAAAGAAGGCCTTTATGATTAGAGAGAAGGACTGCATTTTCTGCATTGCATGCGAAAACGTATGCCCGCCCCAGGCAGTCAAGATTTTCACGAAGGGCTAGCACGTAGCTATAAATAGAAAAGGTCATTACATCCTAGTTTACAGGAGTCAAGAGGATTGTACGGACCCGGGCCATTTCTTTACGCCATATTCCTGATGATCTCCTGGGTAATTCTGATCTATTCTATCAATTTCTACTACCTCGCCTATATGTCGCGCAATAACGTCAGGTACGAAAGAAAGAGGGCGGAGAAAATCGAACTTCCGACTTTGCTTCCGATCGTAACCATTCAACTCCCGCTATACAACGAAAAGTACGTTGCTCGGAGGCTAATCGATGCTGTCTGCAGAATCGACTATCCAAAAGACAAACTGGAAATCCAAGTTCTCGACGACTCGGACGACGACACCATAGACTTGATTGCATCAATAGTAGACGAGTACCGATTCAAAGGTTTTGACATCGTCCACATTCACCGCACTGACAGAACTGGGTACAAGGCAGGCGCGTTGAAGGCAGGACTCAGAAGCAGCAAGGGCGAGTTTGTTGCGATTTTTGACGCTGACTTCATCCCGCCGGTTCACTTCCTGAGGCACTTGGTAAAGTACTTTAATGACCCAAAGATGGGATTCGTACAGTGCAAATGGGGACACATTAACGAAGACTTTTCCACGCTCACCAGCGCCCAGGCAGTTTCTCTCGACCTGCACTTCCTTGTCGAGCAAAAGGCCAAGAGTTTCACCCACTTTTTCATGAACTTCAACGGGACAGCCGGAATATGGAGGCGCTCATGCATTGACGATTCGGGCGGATGGCAGACATCCACGCTTGTGGAGGACATGGATCTGAGCTACAGGGCCCACATGAAAGGGTGGAAGTCCCTTTTCCTTGATGACATTGTAGTTGACGCCGAGTTGCCGGTTCAGATGAACGCAGCAAAGCGGCAACAGTTCCGGTGGGCCAAGGGCGCGACGCAAGTAGCGCTGAAGCTCCTTACCGACGTGCTCGTCAGCAGAAAGGTCCCGGCCGATACCAAGATGCAGTCGCTCATCCACATGACCCGGCACATTGTGAATCCACTTTTCCTCGCCCAGTTTCTAATCTTCCCGATGCTACTTGCAATGGACTTTAGGCTATACACTGAAAGCTGGGCGCCGGTGCTGGTCATTGGCACTTACGTTGCACTGGGGCCGGGCGGATACCTGGCTGTAATCAACAGAACCTGGAAGCACATGTGGCGAAAAAAGGCCTGGCAGTTCTTTTTCCTGAACTTTCTTGCCGCCGGAATTACGGTCAATAACACGGTCGCTGTGTTTGACGCGATAATCGGCAAGAAGAACGAGTTCTTGAGAACCCCAAAGTTTGGAGTCGTAAACAAGAATGACGACTGGAAAGGCAAGGAATACGTTTTGCCATTCACAAAGACCACTCTCCTGGAGGTCTTTTTTGCAGTCTATGGGTTCATTGCAATCTTTGTCGCCATCTTCTCAGGCAATCCTTTGTACGCGCCGTTAATTGCGCTACCAACCATAGGTTTTGTCTACACCGCATCCCTTAGCATTGCCCATTCCGCATTCGGAAAGCGGCGGCCTTCCGCGACGGCAAAGAGCATCGCCCCTACTATCGAATCCAAGGCAAGGCTGAGCATGACGACCACTTCGGATCTACCGGCTACGAAATCTCAACATTCCTTCAACCAAAGGATCGTGCTATTCGGCGTGATTGCCTTCATCCTCCTCGGAGGGGCGATCGCTTACCAAGGTTACATCTCCGCAGTGTACCCCGTTAACCAGGCTGTGGGGTTCATGATACGGGCACAGAGCGCCCAGACTCCGGAGCAGCTGGCTGAGTACGTCGAGCTGAGCAAGAGCCTACTACCCCTTGAAGGAAATCCCGTCTGGCTTTTCCAGACGGTAAGGACAGATTTCGCCCTTATACAATCTGTGCTTGACGATATGCTGGTCCGCGCAGAGCAAACAGAGTCTATGGAGCCGCACAGCGCAAGCTACAACGTGGCCATGCTTGACATGCATGAAAGCGCGAACAGCCTAGAGTCCAACCTCAAGGAGGCGCTGCCCTACATGTTCTTGAGCCCTGCAAGCGTCCTGTTCGCAGTCGTGTGGGTGGCGGCCATCATCGTCGTGTTTGCCGCAATGAGGGTTGCTAACAATCGGACGAGAGCAAAATACGAGCAGCAATACAGTCAATTGTAAGTATTGCGGGACAGCACGTCAGTAATTTGAGGTCAGCTACCCTAGTACTTTCATCATAGTTCAGAAAGTGCAGACATCATCCCTCGTCTGCTGTTTTGCTGTTTCCAATAATAAGCCTTCAGCAACCCGTGAAATGCCCGGTGTAATTTTATTTACTAAATCAGAAGCATATCATTACGTCGGAACTTAAATAAGAATTTTGAAGGGCTACCTCATGGCGGCAGACGAAAAGCTTGTCATCAAGAGGATTCA
>DATEEE010000186.1:0-5361 GCA_035281285.1 Nitrososphaera sp. | reverse complement strand
CATTCGAAAATCTTAATGACGCGGTTTCTCACGCTCTCGGGCGGATGTCGATATCCATGGAGGAGGTGCGCAGAAGGAGCAAGATCTGGGAAAACATGAAAACACAGCTGCGAATGACGGAATTCACTTAATGCCCAAAGGGTATTATATCGCAATGCAGAGAGTTGCCCTGAAAATGAGCCAAGATCTGCCTGAGGATGCAAAGCAGGCCGGCATCAAATACCTAGTCCAGATCGACCCGGTAGAAAAGTCGATAAAACTTACTGATCAGGCAAAGGCTGAATTGCAAACTACTGGCATGATGGATGAAAAAGGAAAGCTGAAGATAAAGGGGGTCAGTCCAAAAATGATAAAACGCATGAAGCTCGAGGCAGTTAATTGCCCTGTATTGGGCGCACAAGTCGGCTTTCTGCAGTGCTATGTTTGCAAGAACTTTTTTAGCAGGACAATGGGAAAGGTCTACTGCAAAGGCGATCCACTCTAATGCGGACAAAACTTCATAAATCCAGCTCGATTTGCAGTTTTTGAGCTAATTGTCCCCGCCGCCTGAAGCTCCCGGAATCACGGTCAAGAAAGATGAGAACTTTAGCGAATGGTATACTCAGGTCGTGCTCAAGGCGGGGCTTGCTGATTATGCGCCCGTGAAGGGGTTCATTGTGCTTCGACCTTACGGATATGCCATCTGGGAGTCGATCAGGGACATACTCAATTCTCGCTTTAAAGAGACTGGCCACCAGAACGGTTTTCTCCCCGTCTTGATACCCGAAGGACTGCTCTCCAAGGAGAAAAACCATTTCGAGGGATTTACTCCGGAGGTATTCTGGGTCACAAAGGCCGGGGACAGCGAGATCGGGGAACGACTTGCGCTTCGGCCGACATCCGAAACGCTGGCATATTCGATATTTTCAAAATGGATAACCAGCTACCGCGATTTGCCGCTAAAGATCAACTACTGGAACTCTGCACTACGAGCAGAGATCAAGGCGACCAAGCCGTTCATTCGAACTTCAGAGTTCCTCTGGCAGGAAGGCCACACGGTGCATGCGACCGAGGAAGAAGCCGAAAAGGAAGTCCTGTTGATCCTGGGTATTTACCGCGAGCTCATCGAGGATTTCATCGCCGTGCCAACGGTTCAAGGCTACAAGAGCGACAAGGAAAAATTTGTTGGCGCCAATTACACGACAACGCTTGAAGGAATGATGTACGACGGCAAGGCGCTACAGATGGGAACTTCTCATCACCTCGGCCAGAATTTCTCAAAGCCCTTTGAAATAAAGTACTTGGGCAAGGATACACTGGAACATTTTGGTTGGCAGACTTCTTGGGGCGTTTCCTGGAGGCTAATAGGGGCGCTGATAATGGTACACGGAGACGACAAGGGCCTCGTCCTCCCACCGAGGCTTGCCCCTATCCAAGTCGTCATAGTTCCAATATACCGCGACAAAGACGCCCAGCAGGTGATAGACCATGCGGTTCAGATAGAGTCTGAACTGAAAGCCGCAGGGATACGAGCACATACCGACAGCCGGAGCGAGTACACTTCGGGCTGGAAGTTTAACGAATGGGAAATGAAAGGGGTACCGCTCAGAATCAACGTAGGTCCGCGGGACATCGAAAAGGGTACAGTAGAGTTTGTAAGGCGCGATACGAAAGAAAAGATCCAGGGGGAAAGGAAGGCGGTGGAGCAGAAAGCAACGGAAATTCTGGAACAAGTGCAGGCGAGCCTGTATGGAAAGGCAGTGAAACTGCTTCAGGACAGCACCTCCAGACCAAGAGACTATGAAGAATTCAAGTCGATAATGGAAGGCAGGGGGGGCTTTGCCTACACCGGATGGTGCGGGAGGCAGGAATGCGAAGAAAAAATCAAAGAGGAGACGGGCGCTGACATTAGGGTCATCCCATTCGACCAGAGTGAAAAGGTAGAAAAGTGCATTCGTTGCGGAAGGCCAAGTGAAAAGGTGTCTGTATTTGCAAGGGCATACTAGCGAGTCTGTAAATTAATTGGTGAGCATAGAGGAGCTCTTCCCATTCGACCCCGAACTTGGGTACCTCGGAATCCTAATCATCAGCTTCGTGTTCAGCCTCATCCCGTTTGTTCCCATACCTTATTTCCCCATATTGATAACCGCGTCGTTCAACAAGAATTTCGATCCGCACATGATCGCGCTTTCCAGCGCAGCTGGGATCGTGGCTGCGAAGACGATAATTTTCTTTGTCAGCTACTACGGCAGGGCAATGTTGAGCGACAAGACAAAGAAAAGAATGATGCCGCTACAGAGACTTGTGAGCAAGTATGGCTGGCCAGGAGCGTTTATCGCTGCCGCAACTCCTGTGCCGGACGACATTGTCTACATCCCCCTTGGGCTTGCAAAGTATAGCCCATGGAAATTTGCCACAGCCACCTTTGCAGGCAAGGTTGTAATGAATGAGGCGATAGTTTGGAGTTCCATATACCTTGGACGGCCATTCGTGGAAGATGTCCTGTCGGAAACTACGGACCCAACGGGACTCGTCGTTCTGGCAGTCGTAAGCATTGCAATACTAGGAATCGTTGTCTACTACTCGCTTAGGATAGACTGGGCAAGGATAATTGGAAGGTGGTTCCCATGGACACTTAGAGATGACCGTGACGATAACGGAAGCGATGACAAGACCCGCAATAATGACGGCAAGAAGGCCTAGGTCAGCTTTCTGTCCGAGTTCAGACCCCGGGTCAGTTCCACGTCCACAAAATCTTCATTCATTCCTACGACGCAGTCGGTCACCACGGTCTTTACTGATTCGAACTTTATCTTGCCTAGAGGGATCTTTCCTTCAGCCTGCATGACTTCCAGTTTACTTCCCAAGATTTCGCGGTGCTCATCGCAAACTACTGCGAGCATGTACTCGCCCTCGCCCGCGGCAACAGACACCACAAAGGCTGGTGCTAACCCGCATCCCTTGCCGTCCACCTTTATCGAGCAGGTTTCGGGGAGTAGCATGTTAATTGCGTGACAACCGGACAATATAAAACATTCAAAAAATGAATCCGCTTGGAGGGGCTATCCGCGCACTTGCCTCTGACTTTTCTGGGCGATCTTTGGTTTATAAAACGGTCATGCAACTGTTGTCATATATGGGTAGTAGAAGGAGAAAGACCCTTGCGAGGCCGGCGCGCAAGAGCCGCAGAGTTGACGGCCGATGTCCTAAATGCACAACCATTGTCAAGTTCAACGTTTCAGGGCCGGTGGGCGATGAAATTTACGAATGCACTGGTTGCATGTCAAAATTCCACATAGACCAGCTCTAATCATTTTTTCGTTCGCATTCTGCATGTGAAGGGTTGCCTCGCTTGGCCAAGATTGCATTGTTTTCCATCGTGTAGCTTCAGCAATCTCGGACAGTCAAAGTGCGTTGCTATTGAGATCTGAATCAAGACGATACGTTTACACTCACTGTTTGGCTTCTGTGGCTGCAATCTGAGCCAGAGGGACCTGCGCGGGATTTCTGTACTTTACGACTTGCGAAGCGCCCTCTCTGGGATAAACTCCGTAAATTAGGGAGGCCTTTGCTACAGTCGAATCTTTGAGCGTGACCATGATAATCTGATTATCCTTTGAGCGATCAAGCAGTACTTTGGCAAGCCGCTCGGTATTCTGGGCATCTAGGTGAGCGTCAACCTCGTCCATCAAGTAGAATGGCGATGGTTTCAGCGACTGCAAGGCAAGCAGAAATACCGTGGCAGCGATCGTTTTTTCTCCGCCAGAAAGCGCGGTAGACTCCCTGGCCACAGTCTTGTTAGGAAAACGAACGAGCAGCATCACTCCACTTGTGAATACATCTTCGGGATTTTCGATTTCGAGGCGCGCTTCTCCTCCTGTGAGTCTTTCGAATGTTGTCCGGATGTCACCGTCCACCCTCCGGAACGCTTCCATAAAGACATCTCTTTTTTCCTTTTCGATCTCCTGAATAAATGAAAATATCGAATTCCGCTCGTTCTCCAACTGGTTCTTCCTCCCCGACATCCCCCTGTAACCGTCCATCACCTGGACGTAGGACTCGTCAGCTCTGAGGTTGATCCTTGACTTTACCATCTCGAATTCTCCGTTCAGCTCCTTGATGGCGGTCAAGACATCCATTTCTTCGAGGAGGTCCTTGTAACCTAGCCAGACAAGGTCGTTGACAAGGCGAGATTCGCTGCCTGACAGGTCAGCAACATCCTTCCTCAAGAGCGCGGATTCTCTTTCAAGGACGCTGTGCTCTTTTGACATCTTTCTTTCGGCGTCAGAAAGCAACTTTATCTTTGATTCGTATTCCTGCAAGACGGTATAGGAGCTTCCAGACGAATCGATTACCTGCTGTTCCTGGTCCCGGAGTCCCTTCAGATCCGATTCGAGGTTCTGAGACTTTGCCTGGAGTTCGTGCAGAGACACATTTCTGTGCTCAAGCTCTAGGGATAGCCGCTGCCTTTCCTCCTCGAGATCTGCCAGCCTATTCGAATCGAGCTCCAGCCGACTCTCAATGCCGCTGAGCTTTGAAATTTGTTGCGAGAGCGAGAAATTCGTCCCATCCAGGGCCTTGTTAATCTGGCTTCGCTCCAGGTTCATTTCGGCAAGGGCATTCGAAGCGCCTTCGTCCGCCATAAACTGTAGCCTTTCGCCGAGCCGTTTCAGAGTTGGTTCGACAAGTTCCAACCTCCTCTTTGTCGCACGTATTTCTAAATCGAGAATTCTGAATTCTTCCTCAAGGGCACTCTGATCCGTGAGGAGTTTACTTACTGAATTTTCAAACAGCTCGACCCTCGATCTCTCTTCGGTTATTCTCCTTTCGGAGTTTTCAATTCCGAGATCAAGCCTGACTCGATGCGAGTCTGCTTCCGATATTTTTTCTCCGGTCTTTTTGATCGCCAGTGCCTTGTTTTCGATTGTTTGCGAAAGGCGAACGAGCATGTCCTTCAAATCCTCCACCGAATCTCCAAAAATAATGGCCTTTGTCATGTCCGAAATCTTGCCTCCAAAGTCAAGTGACATGGAGCCGCCTGCCGGTTCAAAGAGCTCGCCTTCGACGGATACCGCGCGGAATCCTTGCCTTGCAAGCATGTAGGCGCTAGAAGAGTTTCTCGTAACGAGCGTCTGCGAGAACAGAAAACCGGGCAAATTGGGCTGCGAATCGGAGAAGACAAAGTCCGAAAGCCTGCCCATTATGTTGACATCGTCCGCCGGCATTCTGGCATTCCTGTGCCGGTTTATCACATCGAGCGGGATGATTCTAAGACGGGGAAGCCTGCGTTCTTTTGCGTAACTCGCCATCAGTATCATTGCCTTGATATCGCTGACCACAAATGCCTTCATCCATTCCGAGCCGGCCGCAAGTACCGCCCTT
>DATEEE010000185.1:0-5774 GCA_035281285.1 Nitrososphaera sp. | reverse complement strand
CGGCCATACGAATAATCTGGTCGCAATGGAACTCGTAGAAGGTCAGAGCGTTGGCGACTGGATCAGATCGGCCGGATCAAAACAAGAGTTCAAAAGGATTGCCAGGACAGTTCTTGAGCAGTGCTACTCGCTTGACAGCGCAGGATTGGATCACGGCGAGCTTAACAGGATTGCGCGCCACGTCATCATTTCGCATACCGGACAACCTTTCATCATCGATTTCGAGAGTGCGAGTACGGCTCGCAGGGTCGCCAACGTCACGGCGGCTGCCCAGTCGACGATGCTTTACGGGGGGGTGGCGAAAAACTCCGGGGTGCTCTTGACGGCGAACGACAAGGAAGCGGCACTTGCCTCGCTAAGAAAATACAAGAAAGAGCGCAACGATGAAAACTACCACGCCATTCTCGAGTCCCTTGGCATAGCTTTTTAGTCTGAATTCATGCTGCTGTCGGCATGGCTGAAATCCGAACCAGCACTTCACAGGATGCCATGAGCCACCTTTCGCGGGGCGACAAGAAGCTCGGCAGGGTGATCAAGGCTGTTGGCGAGTACACCATCGAAATAAGACCAGAGCCGTTCCGCTCGCTGGTGGAGGCAATAATCTATCAGCAGCTGGCAGGCCGCGCGGCCGACGCCATATTTGGCCGATTCGTAAAGATCTATGGCGGCCGGTTTCCGTCGCCCCAGCGAATAGGCTCGACTCATGATACTGCATTGCGGGGTGCCGGCCTTTCGCGTCAAAAGATCGCTTACCTGAAGGACCTCTCATCAAGGGTGCACGACAGGCGACTCCGGCTCGACCGCCTGAAAGAATTGGATGACGATAAAGTGGTCGAGGAGCTCGTTCAGGTCAAAGGAGTAGGCAGGTGGACCGCAGAGATGTTCCTAATATTCTGCCTTGGGAGGCAGGACATCCTGCCGGTGGGAGACCTGGGACTTCGGAGGGCAATGATGCTGACATACAAATTAGACGGATTGCCCTTGCCGCCAGAAATGCACGAAATCGCCGCGCCCTGGAAGCCCTACCGCAGCGTGGCCACATGGTACCTGTGGAAGTCGCTTGAAAAATTCAAGGGAATTGGCTAGCGTTTACTTCATTTCGGCAATGAGCATCTTGACCGTGTTCACGTCAAGATCCAGCTGCTCCGCTATCAGGTCGTCCGCAATCCCCGAGTCACGAAGGTTGCGCAGCGCCTCCCTCTTTTCTTCGTTCACTACGTTTCCCGGAGGATAGAGCGAAAGCTCGGCCTCCACTGACTTGATGTAGCCGACAATCTTGTCAACCAGCTCGTCTGTCCCCGTGGAGGTTTCTGCAGAGACTGCGAGAACATGTTCCTTTACAGGAATGCTGAACACCTTCACCTTGTCGTACGTATACATCACGGCCTTTAGGTTACCCAGCTCTTGAGTAAAGATTTTTCTCAGGTCAACAATGTAAGCGGACTGCGAGAAGCTGATCTCCGAGTTGCGGCCCTTTAGGTATTCTTCGGTACCTTCCTTCCACAAGGCGGAGTAAAGGTGTCCCGATTTTTCCATCATTCCGGTAAACCTAATCTGAGGGTCAAGCGACAGGATATTCTTCAAAAACTGTTCAGCCTTCATACATGCCCGTAACATACTCATTACAATATAGGCTTTGCTAAGGAGAAGAAAGGAAAGGTTACGCGGCCTTTTGGTTTGGATCCTTTATCCTTCCGCGGCCGGTCTTTCTCGGGGCGATGTTGCCCACCTTCCTTCCTGGCGGAGTGGTCCTGCTGACTGAAGACTGGCGCCCGATGTGCTGGTGCCTTCCTCCTCCGTGCGGGTGGTAAACTGCGGCCTGTGCAATTCCCCTGACAGTGGGGTATAGCCTGCCGTGTGCTTGCATGTATTTCGCCCTGTTGCCGGCCTTTAGGAAGGGTTTTTCCTTCCTCCCTCCGCCTGCGATGGCGCCGATCATGGCCCTGCACTTTGAATTGAGCGTCAGGAATTTGCCTGACGGGAATTTTACGGTTACGCCCTCGGTCCCATGAGCGAATATAACAGCGGAAGAGCCAGCTGCCTTTATCAGCTTGCCCCCGTCCCCGGCGTTCTTTTCAATGTTGCAGATAATAGTTCCGTCGGGGATTGATTCGAGCGCCATGATATTGCCCGACGTCGCGGCAGTGCCTGTGCCCATTTCCATGGTACTTCCGACTGTAGTCCCTTCGGGAGCCGGGACGTACGAATACCTGCCGTCATCGAATAGAACTTTGGCGAGCGGTGCGTCTCTGCCCCGCTCGTGCACGATGTCGACGACTCGGCCTGAATGATGATCCTCTAGCTTGAAATTGGGGTACTTTGCAGGTGCGATTTTGCCAACAATGATGGCGCGGAACTGCTTTCCTCCGCGGCCCCGCCTGCGTACCAGTGTTCTCTTGCCCATTTCGTTCTTGCCAGTTGAAAAGGCGACCAGATAGGTGATTTTAAGTTTGTGCTATTGCTGCCTTGCCATCTGGGCGTACCATTCCTCTGCGGCCTTTTTCATGGCTTTGGGCGAAAGGTTGCGCTTGTGCGTCGCAATGCTCCAGCTGTGGCCAAATGGATCCTTTACCTGGCCGAACCTGTCCCCCCAGAACGCGTCGTTGACTGGCATCGTCACCGTGGCGCCAGCTTTTACGGCCTGAGCAAAGGTCTTGTCTGCGTCTTTGACATAGACATAGAGGTTCACCGGAGTCCCGTTGAGCGCTTGCGGAGATGGATGACCCATCTGAGGCATCTCCTCCCCCAGCATGATCTTTGAGTTTCCGATCTGCATCTCCGCGTGCATTATGGTCCTTCCATCAGGGCCGTTCATGCGCGCCTTTTCCTTGGCGCCGAATGCCTTTTTGTAAAACTCTATTGCCTCTCCGGCGTTTCGCACGGCAAGACCCGGGGTTACAGTCTGGTAGCCTTTTGGAACTGGACTGACTTTAGCCATGACGTACCGGTTGGGCATTTTCGTTAAAAAGGCTTTGCCATATACTAACATCATCTTGCCGCCCTCTCAAGGAATTGCAGCCGATTTCTCCCATATCCACAAAAAATATATGATTTAAGGTGCGCTTTTTCTACCGTAGAATGAAGAAGGCGAGAGTGACTACGGTTAGCCCTAGACAAAAGGGCACCTCTGTTCCAAAGCCCAACCCAAGATGGGGACGAGAGGAGGAGACAGAGATTTTTGCAAAGAGGGTAAAGCTATTCAGGCAGGGTAAGATTTCAGAGGACGATTTTCGGCGCTTCCGTCTTCAGCATGGCGCCTATGGCTCGCGGCTTCACATGGAATACAGCATGGTTAGGATCAAGTGCCCCGCAGGCGAAATTACACCTGATCAGATTGAAAAAATAGCGAGCCTATCTGAGGCCTTTTCAATAGGCTCTGCGCACGTTTCCACCCGGCAGAACATACAGCTGCACTGGGTCCAGCTCGAAGACGTGAGCGAAGTGATGCGCGGCCTCGTTGAAGTAGGGCTTACGACCAGGGAGTCCTGCGGCAACAGCATAAGAAACGTCATGTGCAGCCATTTCGCGGGCGTCTGCGCCAACGAAGTGTTCGATGCGACGCCGTATTCGAGGGCAATCGCCAGGTTCTTCCTGAGAAATCCGATGTGCCAGAACCTGCCGCGGAAATTCAAGATCAACTTTTCATGCTGCGAGCAGCACGGCCTGGCGCGCGTTGCGGACATTGGGCTCGTGCCGGCCGTAAGGCAAGGAAAGGACGGTGAAGAGCGCGGCTTCAAGATCTACTTGGGCGGCGGACTTGGCGCAGCGTCTTTCATTGGTCACCCCCTGGAAGATTTCACGCCGGAGGAAAGGGTTCTTTCTACGTGCATGGCAACTGTGAGGCTCTTTGACAGGCACGGGAACAGGGAGAACATGGCCAGGAACAGGATGCGGTACCTCGTCCACGAGATGGGATGGGACAAATTCCAAAAGATGGCCCTCAAGGAAAGATCGATTGTCGAAATGACCACGTCCTACTCGACTGCAAAGTCGTACGACGTAAAGGCAGAGGAGGACGCCCGCCAGCTGCCAAAGTCTTCAAGGTCAATGGCAAAGCTGCCAATGCTTTCAGAAAGCGTCACCAAGGATAGCCCTGCCTATGATCGCTGGGTGCACACCAACGCGGTTGCGCAAAAGCAGGACGGCTACTATACCGTTTTCATTACGCTTGGTGCCGGCGATATCACTGCCAGCCAGTTGAGAGTGCTTGCTTCGGCGATCCGCGACTATTCCGCGGAAGGGCTTGCAAGGAACACCCCCCACCAGAACTTTGCCGTCCGCTACGTCCGCGGGACAGAGCTGCGCGACTTTCATGAAAAGCTGGCGTCCGCAGGCCTTGCAAACCCGGGTGCGCTCACCATCGCTTCAGCCGTCGGCTGCTCTGGCACCACTTCCTGCAACCTTGCCATTACCAACTCGCACAGGCTGGCAAAGGAAGTGCAGCGCAAGTTCCTTGAACTCGGCCTTGACACCGACGATCTGCTCCGCGACTCTTCGATCAAGATAAGCGGCTGCCCCAATTCCTGCGGCCAGCACGAGATAGCCACGGTCGGCTTTTTCGGAGGCGCCAACAGGGTTAACGGCTCCATGACGCCAACGTACTCGATGCTATTTGCCGGGAGCGCCGGCGAAGGCGGCGAGCTCGGCAAGGTCGTCATGCGGGTGCCGGCAAAAAGGGTCGTCGACACACTCCTGAAGATAATCGAGCTCTACCGCCAGCAAAAGTCTGGGAACGAAACGATGCACCAATGGATCACCGCGGTCACGAAGGGCAAGGGCGCTGGAACCTTAAAGAACCTTGAGGACGTCAAGACTGCACTGGCCGAGGTCATCCAGCTGCCGTCTCCGGACAAGGATCCGGACGCATACATGGACTATGGAAGCGATTCCAAGTTCACGGCCAAGACCGCGAGAGGAGAATGCGCCGCTTGACCGCAGGCGTGCCAAAGAAAAAGCCTTCGTCAAAATCAACTACGAGACTCCCCATAGTCTGTGACGCAGACACGCTTCGGTCGCTCATACGCAAAAAGGCCGTCAGGGTGGTCGACGTAAGGAAGGCTGACGACTACAGCAAGGATCACATTCGCACAGCTGTCTCACTTCCACTGGCAAGGGTGCTTGAAAATGACACGCCGGAGAAAATAATCGAAATACTAGGCGAACTCGGAATTTCGGACAACACTCCTGTGGTGGTTTACGACGACACTTTTGGCGCGCTTGCCGCAAGGGTCGCCTGGACTTTCCAGTACGTGGGCCACACAAACACTGCGCTACTGGAGATGACATTTAGCCAGTGGAAGCAGCTCGGGCTGGAAACCGAAAAGAGGCCAAGCAAGTTTCCAAGGGCGAAACATTCGCTTGCAGTAGACAGTACCATCCACGCGGACGCACGGTACGTCGAGGCTTCAAAGGCCGAGCAGGGTAAACTTCTCGTTGATTCCAGAGAGAGGTTGAATTTTCTCACCGAGCACATACCGGGAGCCAAGAACATCCCGTATACCATGGTGGGCTCAAACGGCAGCATCCTCCGCAAGGCCGACGAGCTCAAGCGGATGATGGAAAATAGAGGCATCCAGAGTGACGCGGAAATAATCACCTACTGCGGTAGCGTCGGGACGCTTTCTGGGCTGACATACTACGCCTTAAAGCTCGCAGGCTTTCAGAATGTAAAGCTCTACCCCAAGTCTTTCAAGGAGTGGAAAGCCCTTGGCAAACCCAAGGAAGAGTTCAAGGAAGCCAACTACTGGGACCTTTCGGCCGAGTAAATTGCGTGG
>DATEEE010000184.1:0-8029 GCA_035281285.1 Nitrososphaera sp. | reverse complement strand
ATGTCGATCATGGCATGCTTGCCGATCGCGGTAATCAGGTGATCGATAAAAGAGAGACCCGTCCTGGCCGACGTTTTGCCGCTGCCGTCGATATTGACCTCCACGGTCACTGCGGTCTCTTTTGTGACCCTCTCGACCTTTGCCTTTCTCGCGGCGGCCAATGTGAGCAGACTACATTCATGCCCGTACTTTATTTAAATTAGTGGGTGAAAAAGTCCACGAATTAGCGTTTGTTTCATGTTAATATCAATTAGCATTTGTCATTACAGATAAGGAAAATTATAGTCCTCTTATAGGGCATAGTATGCTTTTCCGATCTAAGTCGAATTAACCTTGATGCGCATAGAAAGCGATTCTGGCTTGGGAAAGTAAGGTCAGTTGAAGTTAAGACGTGCAATGAGTGCATGCCAATAAGCTTTAATCGTTTTCGAAAGAGAGAGGTTTAGGCGGTATCGCTAGCCACAGGTTTAGAGAACCATGATACTAGTGCTAGTGTCTTGACAGGAATATTCGCCATCCTCTTCTCCGGTCAGCAAATTAGCAATGACCGGTCATCCTAAATTCCCTGTGATTGTATTCGAATATTTCTGATTCGCCCAGGTCTACCCATCGGATGTTTCTTATGTCGATTTGAGAAGGGTCTGTTTCACCTGCATTGTGTGGTGCAATTTTGACCCAGATATGCACAGTTTCACCAGATTGCCAATTCACAGTTCCAATTGTCATCATTCCCCATTGACATGGAGGTAGTGAAAGGGTCTCGGCAGAGGATACACCCCCTGCAAATCCTTCGACGTTGACGCATGGAGGAAAATGTTTGGCATCGCAAATTACCCATCCAAGAAACCATACAGGCTTGGCACTAGCAGTTTTCAGCATGAATGTGTCAATATCATGACAAGGTGACATTAAGCAAGAGTGGGTGAAATTACGCAGATACGCGACCCTTGCTGCAAAACCAACCGAGTTGTCTATTGTTGCCAATAATTTAGGCATGATGCTCCAAGCCAAACCAATTGACATCGTTAGTATTAGGCATACCCCTGCTGCCAACCCAATAACAACTGGAACGCCCAATTCCTTGGACACAGGACCGATGACTTTGTCCAAACTAATATAGCCTTTTGATTCTTTTGTCCATTCGCAGTCATTATTTACTCTATAATGCACGAAGTTTTAGCTTTTGCTAATGAGATGCCAGAGTTATTTGATTTCTGGCAAATTTCTATCGAAAGTCTTGTAGGATACTTCGTGAATTTCGTTGGCTGAGTTTAGAGACTCGGCAATCTGCATCAGGTCGTCCAATGAAAGATATGCATTCAACTGGTACATAGTCCAATTCTTTTCGTCAAAGACCCATACGATAGTTTTTTCCTCTCCATACCCAATGGCAACTCTGCCGTCAGCAAAAGTACGCTTCTGACCATTTGGCTCATGCTCGGCAGCTGATTCGTAAGATTTCATGAGCTGTTCAGTTGTGCTTGCATGGTACCGTCCTAATGGATAATCAAGCGACGAACCTACGATACTAATAGAACCAGCTGCTCGATACGCTGCAAGTCGGCAAACCGTCCTGTCATGATACTCAGAGTTAAAAACGAAGTGCAAATCGGACTCTGACAGCTCAGAGAACTCGAGCGAATATCCTTGAGGCAATAGCGTCGGAGTCATGATAGGAAAATTGGCCCTCACCAGGATGATTCCAAGTGGCTGGCTTTCACAATAGTGATTATCGTATCCCCGCCAGACATCTAGATTGGATGGCAATGCGGAAATGATAAAGAAGAAACTTGCACCTACTATGATTCCCGCAGAAGCAGCGAGGTAAAGAGAAGCAGTATCAGAGCGCTGAATGTTCACAACCCTCCCTAAAAGGCAGGGATAACGGAGTTAAAAGGAACATGGCGTTCTAAGTTTGTACATTGTAGGGTTCGATCCCAAAATCATAACTTGCCTCCTAACGTAGACGCAGCACAATTTCATGCTCAGTTGCGGGGGGGTTCTATTTTTACTGATGATGAGGTTATTCATTCAGTCGCCTATCGCGAAATATCGAATGATCTCTGATCCTACAAAGGTCTGCGCATGAGTATCTTTCCGTTAGTGTTTCCGGCAATCTCATAACCTCTATTGGAGTACTCAACCAATCGCTGATTATGTTTGCCTCGATCATGACACTGAACTTATTTTGAGATTCTACCTTGCGTGAATGAGCCCTTCGCTCTGCAGCAGGCGGGTGATAAAGGCCACCAGCTTGGAAATGTCCTGCTCACCGTTTTCAAGCGTAACCAGCAGCAAGTTGCGGTCCGGCATGGGAAAAATGAGCGCCTGTATGTTCTCGAAATCCAGGTACATGTGCCTTAGCTCGCCGAGCTTGGCAGAATACTTGTGGAACGCCAGCGCGGCGTCCTTTGCCGTTTTTATCAGCTCGCCCATTTCCTTGGGATTAAGCAGCAGGTTGACGTCTTCGCGCAGCTTGAACCTGCGCAGCACGCCAGTAGCTGCAACCATGCTGGCAGATCTGACATTGGACGAAGAAATGATCACCCTCGAAAGAACTAGCTCTACAGACTCTCCGTAGCTCCGCTCCTTCAACGACATGTTATCATCGACGCTTGCGTATAAGACCTACTGCTGTCAAACACTTTGAAATAGCGACAATGCCAGCAGGCTCCTACAGGTTACCCTACGTCCGGGGTCAGCACCGATCTGTCCTCGCTAGTTCAACTTGTATTTCATCAATTCAGCGTATGTGATGTTCAGGAAGACTTCGCCGCCATCAAATCCCTCCACGCAGGATTTGGGCAAGTTGTATTCTCTGCTCGCTCCCTGCATTATGGTAAAATTCTCGCCTGCTTCTGAAATGATGTTTCCGACGTCAATTCCGTCTCTGGACCGCACGTTCTTGTGCATTACTCTTTCCCAGCGTTGTATCACTGGTTCAGACATATTGCCTTCGGCACTCGATACGGCTCCCAAATATTTAAGATTGGTCCCTCCTGCAGTTATCGTATTCCTTTCCCTTACGAAGACTTATCAAAATGAAGCGCGAATATTCCCTGTGGAACCGGGCCGTTCTGACAACAATGATTCCGGGCTCTTGGAGCGGCTTCTCTTTAGATTCGCCAAGAAGTGGGTGGCTGGAAGCAATGCGGAAGAAGCTCTGACTGCTGCCCGGAATGCCAACGCGCTCGGGATGGGCGCGATCCTGAATTTTCTTGGCGAAGACACCGACGACACGGAAGTGATCGAAAACACCGTGTCTGAATACCTTTCGCTAATGGGGATGCTTGGATCAAGAGGGGTGAAAGGCTGCGTTTCTGCCAAGCCTACGCAGCTGGGCCTAGCCATCAACTACGACCTTTGCCTCGCGAATTACCGCAGGCTTGCGGCAAAGGCGGCCGACCTTGGGCAGTTCGTGTGGATCGACATGGAATCTGCCAGGTTCACCGAGCAAACCATTTCCGTATACCTGGAGATCTTCAAGGACTACAAAATGACTGGTGTGGCAATGCAGGCCTACCTTCGCAGGACGGCAAGCGACCTCCTTCACGTTCTTGAAAAAGGCGGAAAGGTCAGGCTGGTCAAGGGCGCTTACCACGAGCAAGAGGAACATGCGTTCACCACAAGAGACGAAGTTGACGCCAACTTTCTAAAACTGATGAAGATGCTCAGCGACAGCGGAAATTATTTTGCTGTTGCGACGCATGATTCACGGCTATTGGACGAGGCAGCCGCATCCGCCGCTGCGGGGCAGTTTGAATTCCAGCTCCTGATGGGAATACGCGATGAGCTAAAGCGCGACCTTGTGGGCAGGGGGTTTACCGTGTCAGAGTACATCCCGTACGGGGAGCACTGGCTGCCGTATTCAGTAAGGCGGCTCCGGGAGCGAAAGCGAAACATCCTGCTGCTCGCCCGGTCTCTGGTCCAGGACTAGTTCTCAACGACAGTCTGAGCCTGCTCTCTCATGAACTGCGTAAGGTAGTGCGTCCCTCCGGTTCCCTTGCCGGTTGTTCCCGAATCCTTCCAGCCCCCAAAGGGCTGGCAGCCCACCATTGCCCCGGTAGTCGCGCTCGCCTGCCTGTTCACATAAACGACACCGGCTTCGATATTGTCAAGAAATTCCCGCACTTCGTCTTCCCTGCCACTGAAAATCCCGGCGGTGAGCCCATAGTCGGCGTCATTTGCCATCGCTATTGCGTCCTCAAACTTTTCATAGTCGGCCACACACAGGATGGGGACGAACAGTTCCTCTTTGAAAAGCCTGTGATCCTTTGTGAGCCCAGAAACTATGGTCGGCTCTGCGTAGTAGCCGTACCTCAGGTCTCCTTCTTTCCTTACCGACCCTCCCGCCAAGACCTTGCCTTCCTTGGCCGCTACACGCGCATATTTTTGGTATTTCCTGTAAGCATCCTCATTTGCAAGCGGCCCAACGTAGACGTTCTGCTCGAGTGGATTGCCTACGGGCAGATCCTTTGTTTTTTCCACCAGCTTTTGTAGAAACTCGTTCTTTACCTTCTTGTGCACAAAAACTCTGGAGCATGCACTGCATTTTTGGCCCGAGTAGCCAAATGCTGCCTTCATTACGGCCTCGGCGGCCTTGTTCACATCTGCCGTTTCTGTAACGATTGCCGGGTTCTTGCCTCCCAGCTCAGCGATCAGGGGCTTTGGCCTGCTCGCGCTGAGCTGCTTTGCCATCCCGTAGCCCACTTCTCTAGATCCGGTGAAGACAATTCCGGCCACGTCCCTGTTAGATGTCAGTTCGCCGCCTACCTGCCTTCCCGAGCCAATCACCAAGTTCAGGACTCCGTCTGGAAGCCCTGCCTGCCGCATTATTTCTACAAACTTGAAGGCAACAATCGGCGTGTTGCTAGATGGCTTCAGGACCACCGAGTTGCCGGTGATAATCGCCCCGGTGCTCATGCCCACTAGGATTGCTGCCGGAAAATTGAAAGGTGCAATTACTCCCCAGACGCCGTACGGTTTCATTACGCTCTTGCTCCTCTCGCCTGGGGAAGCGCTCTTCATCGGCGTTTCATATCCATTGTTCCTCTCCATTTCTTCGGCGTAAAAGCGGACAAAGTCGATTGCTTCGTCCACATCCGCTATCGCTTCGTACCTATTCTTGCCATTTTCGTACGATACCAGCGCGGCGAGCTCGAACTTTTTTTCGCTCATCGAGTCTGCCGCCGCTCTCATAATTTTCACGCGCTCACGGTAGTCACGCTTGCTCCAGCTGGAAAATGCTTTTTTTGCCGCGGCGACTGCCTGCCTTGCATGCCGTCCGGTGCCTGCCGGCATTCGGGCGAGGAGCAACCTTGTGTCAATCGGAGAGTAATGTGAGACGGTCTGAGAAGTCCAGACTTGCCTACCTCCGATTATCATGGGATATTTCTTTCCGAATTCCAGCTTTATCCGCTCCAGGGCCTTCTCGTATCTAACGTGGAACTCCCCTTCTGCCCTTTCCCTCATGAACCGGCGCAGCGTGTCTTCGTTCTCAAACATCTGGCAATTTATTGTCAAAAGACGGTTAAAAATCATATTGGCGCACACAGAAAAGAATACTAACCACTTGCTCGAAGTAACACCGTCGTGAGCGCTACCAGCAACAAGTCGCGCATATTGCTTCTGATGATGATGGTTATTGCGCTTGTTTTCTTTGTCAGCAGCTTTTTCGCTGCGTCGCTGAGCAACTCCCCGAGCACGACACCCGTCGGGCCAATATCTCAGGACCAGAGCTTTGGTAACAACTGCATTATCGTCCGGACCGCTGAGGGGTATTACTACGCCGACTGCATGTTTCGCTAGATGATTCGACTGGCCATTCAGGAATCTTTTCGATCTAGCCTGCGCAGGCGCTGCAAACTATTCTGCTCTTGATGAGGCCCTTTTTCTGCGAGCAGGCGCTACACACTTTTCTGTTACAGACGCTGCACTCGCCACCGTGATCCGTGCATGCAGTTTTTCTGCAAATTTCGCACTTTAGATTATGTGCCGCGCAGAACGTGGAGTTGCAAATGTGGCATACAGCCCTGTGCTCCATGCAGGCCGGTTCAAGACAGATCTTGCAGTAGGCCAGGTGAACGTTGCACAACAGGCTTCCGCACGCACAGACCCACCCTTCTCGCAGCGCAGTCGAGCAAGTCGAGCACCTCCCCCAGGTTCCATTCCCTGTATAGGAGCTCCACGAAACATCTCCATAGTGCTCCTTGCTGCCGTTGACAAGTATTCTTGCCCTGTAGACTGTCTCGACGAGCCAGCCCGAGATCTTGTATTCCGCCTTACTCTTTACATTCCCCAGAGCCTCGTGGAATTTTTCTTCTTCCGCCTCCTCTATCTTCAAAAGCGAATCCTCGATTTCCCTTCTGTTCGCTTCCATCTGGCCTATTTTGCGCTGGGTCGATAGCAGCTTGAGCTTCTTTGACTCTATCCTGTTCTCGGCCGAAATCAGGCGAGCCCTGAGGCCCCTTTTCTTCTTGCTTTCCTTCTTTAGCTCCTTGGATAGCTTTTCGTATTTCTTTATCGCTTCCTTATCCAGCTCCATCGACTTGCGCAGCCCGGCGACTGCCGCGTCGATGGAGGCGATTTTGGCCCGAGGCTTGGCCGACTTTGAATCAACGTTTCCCACTCGCTTTTCCTCGATAATAATGTCGAATTTGCGCGCAAGATCCTTTTCCATTTCAAACACGGTCTTTTCCAGTTCACCTTTCCATCGGCTCGCATCCGCCCTTGATGCCGGGTGGACGTTTCGCTCCGGAGTTATAGAGTGCTCTTTTGGAAGTTCTATCAGCTCGCCCCCAAATGCAGCAAGTTCGACTACCTTCTCGAGCGACTCTTTTGAGTAGCCCTGTTCGGAGACAGTAGCAGTCAACTCGAATACTGGGTAGAGGCGCTCTTCCTGTTCTGTTGACAAGACCTTGAGCGACTTTAGGTTGCTGCCGAGCTTGATGAATTCGGAAAGGGCGGATGGCCCGAATCGCTTTGGGAGTAGCAAAAAGGTTTCGTCGCGGCGCTCTGCCATGGGGATTTGTGGCTCGCCGGCTTCAAACCTTTCATTGAATTGTCCTACGCCTGCAGTCTCCGTTTCAGCTGCCTCTAGAGGCTGCGCCGCCTGAGGGGCTGCCTTTTTGAAGGGATTCATCAACTGCGAGATCTCGCTGTCGTCCAGCGGGCCGCGGTGGTACGTCAGGGTCCATCGCGACTTGATCACAGATTTGAACCGCGGGTCAAAGATATTGCAATAGAACTCACCGGGCCCGAGCCGGGCTATTTCCTGCTCTGCAAAAGAGTCCAGCTCGAGTCCCACGCTAACGCGCTGAATATCCCGCTGAGCTCCGAGCCTGCCGATGAACCGGACATTGGCGTTAGAGATCACCTTGTAGTCGAGGTCCACTGCGTTCTGGCTGGCAAGGATCATGCCCAGACCAAAGGCCCGCGCTTGCTTGATCAAGAGGAGCAGGAGTTTTTTTGACGGGGGCTCCCTTACGGGCGGGCAGTAGCCGGCAATTTCGTCAAAGTAGAAAAGGTATCTGAGGGTCTGGGCGCTCCCCTGCTTTATCAGCCACTGGAAGAGACGCTGAAGAATCAGCTCGACGAACAAATGCTTTTCCTTTTCTGACTGTATGTTCCGCAAATCGAGGACGTTGATGGACGGGCTGGCGAAAAGTTCAGAAAAATCGATCGCCTCCGCCGACGACCATGACCTGAGCTTTGGATCCGAGACGAGCAGGTTAATCTTGGTCGCCAGATCCTTTCTTTCCCTGTCCGAAACTACCTTCTGATACGGGAGAGTTCCAATCGTGCGGAACGTCGGGCTTTCGATCCGGCGTATCAGTTCTGCCACGGATAGGCTCTGGCCTGCCTTCCACGCATCTTCCAGTATTGCCGATACAAACGTGATTTCTTTTCTATTTCCTTCCCCGTACCCTGCGAGCCTGAGCAGGTTGAACGATGTCAGGTCGAGCAGGTCGGCAGCTGACGCAAAGTCCTCGCTCAGCAGCTTGCCAAAGTTCTCCGGAGCCGAAAGGTC
>DATEEE010000183.1:0-22887 GCA_035281285.1 Nitrososphaera sp. | reverse complement strand
TACGCTGGCATTGTGGAAACCGTGCAGCGCGCTATAATACCGCGATATGTATCTTCAGAGGTCAGGGGCACTGCGTTTGGAATTTACAACCTAGTGATCGGGTCGTGCTTTTTTGCGAGCAACGTGGTGTTTGGGTTTTTGTGGGACAGCCAGGGCATAGTAGTCGCTGTCATGTACAGCGCAAGCATTGCTATAGCGGCCATC
Organism: Nitrososphaera sp.; assembly: GCA_035281285.1. Lineage (GTDB taxonomy): Archaea > Thermoproteota > Nitrososphaeria > Nitrososphaerales > Nitrososphaeraceae > Nitrososphaera. The sequence goes on along the minus strand of DATEEE010000183.1, from coordinate 22,683 downwards.
ATCGGGATGGTGCTTTTCGTTTCGAGGAAGTACCGCGCAATTGTTTGATTTGACATCGACACGAACCGGTCTCGGCCGGGATCACACTTGCTCAACAGACGGACCGGTCGCCCGGGGGACGCAGACCTCTAGCGGGAGTTTTCTGAGACAACGAAAATCACTGGCCGTTACTTTTTCTTGAAACTCATAACCGCGAGCCAACCGCCGACGCTTAGCATAAAGATCGGCAAAAGAGAAGAAAAGTAGAGACTTTCGCCTGGCGACTGACATAAGTTCGCAATGCATTCGATTCCTCGAGGCTGCCCTACCACTACCACGAGGAGTGCGATTCCGCCGATGACAAGGGCGATTCCGACAACAAACAGATTAGTCTTCAACTAATGCTCAGTCGCAGTTCTTGCGTCGCCGTCTAAAGTTTGTTTGCCAATAGCGGAAAAAAGCGGGATCACACCTATTCTTGATTACGCGATCTTGTGCTTTCGCCGCCGCACAATTCATGTAGACGGGTACATGCTCTGTCGAAGGAAAAGGTAGTCAGAGCGACCCGTTCAAATTAGCATGGAACGCGGGTCTAGATTTTCTGTTTCAATTCTTCTTTCAGGAGAAAAGTATTCGCGCACCTATCGGAACAAAAAGCCGGCGTCAGCCCCGGAACGCTGTCCCTCGATTTTACAACACAAAATGCTTGCACTTCCCTCCCACAGTAGCCACAGTTCATTGGCACGGTGAATGAAAGTATCAGCATTCCAAAACTGTAAAGTGGATTGCGGTTAATAGCCGGTTGTATGTAAACTGACTTGCGAGCCTTTCTTCATTTCTGACCATCAAGTTGGATTCCTGTGCCGTCATCTTGATTGTCTTGCATTGGTAATGAAACAATGAATTGGATAATCAGAGGGCCTGGTCGAGATCCATGACCCATGCTTTATTTTGCAAATTGGAAGCGACCGGTGCCTGCACTGTTCCTACATGCTGGGCGAAATTCCCCGGGTGGCAACAGTTCCTTGCGGCTGGAAGCCGGATCGGTGTTGTCTGTTCGCCTGCAAGACATACAATGAATTTAGAATCACTTGAGAGTGGCTGTCTAGAGACGGAATGGCAAACACCGAGGATCTCCGTAACCAGGGCAGGACAGTGATTTCGAGGCCTCATTTCGTGATGGCGGCAGTCCTATCATCCATCTTGATTTCATCCGCGTTTGCTATGATTCCTGCAAACCAGGGAGCAAATGCAGTCATGGGTGGAAGCGAAAAAGGATCGGAAGGAAATGGCGACAAAGGAAAATCAAAGAACGCGTCCAACACTACCAGCTCGGACACGGAGACTAAATCAAAACGTCACAATACGACAGACGCAAATCCAGGCAAAGGAAAGAAATCGGAATACACGGGGAGCACGAATACTACTGAATACGTAAAGGCTCAGAAACTAAAATCGCATAGCTTGAATGAAACCGTTGCCTGGCCACACAGCGAGTACACGGCGTACACCTTGGAAGCGAATGGCACTGCGAAGGGCATAGGCAATGGCACCGCGAGCGAATCTGAGGCCGAAATTGCGGTCGACATGTCCGTTTGGAATACCAAAAAGAATCTAGTTTCGATGGATATAGAGAACGGGACGATAAGCATCGACGGTAATTTGATGGAATTCTATTCTGGTCAGGCGCACTACCTTCCGAACAAGGGCAAAATGCTGCTCGTCGGCTTTGTAATCGTGGGAGAGGGGGCCGAAGAAACTGGATTGCCGGTCGAAAATCAGACGACCACCAATCTGAACCAGACTTCAACAGGCAACCAGACATCAACCGAAATTCCGCCAGCTGAGGAAACGACGGAAGTGGTTGAGGATGAAGCCAACAGTCCTTCATTAAGGCACGTAAAGCTGTGGATCAAGGTAACTGGAGAAGGCGAATCGATACCGTCCGAGGAAAGCGCTGAATCTTCAACCACCGTTGAGGTGCTCAGCCCGCAAAGCAAGGTCGCATCGATGTGGTTCCTTCAGATGGAAGGAGAAATGTACTACTCCACCTCATAGCCGCAATTCGCTTTTGATCGAACCTACCCGCTCCCAAAGGGAGCGGGTTCCGATTTTATCCCTGACTGATTTCCGGCAAGAAGGTCAACGACTTCTCACAATCCTTCGAAACTAGCCCTTCTTATCCAGAAACCTGGCATTTTCGATCGCCCGGATCTCGGATAGTTGGATCTTTGTGATCATGTTGAGGCAGAACGCCTTGAACCGCTCATCACTTGCCGGAATCGAGTCAAGCACAGCCTTAATTGCCGGCAGCGCCTTCTCTCCGTGAAGGGCAATCTGGTTCACGGCCCTTGTCCTTGAGGTAAGTGAATCGGAGAATATCGCTTCGTCAACGAGGAACTTGATGCTCTGGTCTTCTGTGAACAGGAAATTCTTGTTAGGTTGTATTCTACCGGCCAAGTACTCTGTCCCTCCGAAATCAATCGTATAAAAGAGCAGAGTCGCGCTGGTTAGGCAGGCAGACTTCCAGAACTCTGTAGGCAGAAAGTACGGTTCTCCAGTTACTTGTTTTTATCATGTTGCATTCGACGTTCTCAATGAACCGTCCAAAATTGCTTGATGATCGAGATGTTCTAGAGATTTCTGCGATAACGGCACGACTTGAGAATACGCAGAACGTGTTTGATTCATCTCAAGATTTTGAGGCAGCAGCTTCAATGACAGTTACCCTCGTTGCCATAAAGTACTAATTGGACGATTCCCGTATAGCATTGATAGACCTTGGAACAGTGCCCAAAGTGTCACGTAGCTATTCATCCCAACTTTTCGGGCTACCACAAATGTGGCTTTGTCAACTGCCCTGTCTGCAAAGCAGCAATCACGAATTCAGAATACTGGGGTCATGTCAGGTCCCATCCCGGGCATGAAAATGACGCTCCGCCGCCGAGAAAAGTTTTTGGAACTGGTGGCCCGCAGGGACGCCGTCAGCCGTCTAGGCCATCGAGATGACCATCGGCCTTGATCTTTTCAGCATGAGCTGAAATGTATCGCCAAATGATGTCGGCCTTGTCTGACTGAAAGTCCCACGGCGCGATCAGAACGAGGTCATTATCCCTTATCCACATTCTCCGCTTTATCTTTCCACGGATACGGCAGGTTCTCACTTTGCCGTCTGTGCACTTTACGATAATGTTGTCGCCGCCAACCAGTTTTATGACTCTGCCAAAGAGCTGGCCTTGGCCGGGCATGACCATTTCCTTCAGTGCCGCTTCATTGAGGACTTTTCTCTTGCCTAAGTTAAAAACCCGAAAGCTCTACTCGCACAGGGGTTAAAAGTGTAGCGATGCTCGACCTTGATATCCGTCCCCTCAGAAGGGATCAGCTGGAGTTATATTTGTCCACCGTGTTAATAGTTCGGTCAAGTTTCTAATGCAGAATAGTTTTCCAATGAGACAGTGGCACGTTGAACATATGCAAAAAACCGTTCTCAAGTACGTCAATGGCCTTTCTGCCGACGCCAACAGCTGGGAAAAGCGAAACCACAAAAAGTATGGCAACATTACGAGTGTGTGCAGGCAGATTGAGTATGACATGAAGCACGGGGTTACCAAGGAAGACCTGCTGGCCTCGTTTTCGACGATCCGCACTCATTCTTCTTTTAATGCAATCAGGAAGAACGGCAGCTCGATGTCAAGGCTCACTGAAATCGAGGAGCATTTTACGCGTCCAAAAGCTTCCATCCCCGTATGGTAGGTCCAAGCCGCGATATGCAGTGCGACGGCCCCTCCCTCATAATTTCCTTTTATAGTAGGCACACATACTCTAGCCATGTCCAAGGCATTCGTCTTTTTGAACTGTGACCTCGGGACTGAAAGAAATGTGGTTGACGAAATGAAAAGCATCACGGGGGTGTCGCACGCAATGAACGTCTCGGGCATCTACGACATTGTTGCCGAGCTCGATAGCGACACCGAGGACGGAATTTCCAAAATAGTCAGGAGGATGCGATTGATCAGCAACATCAAGTCAAGCATCACAATGGTAGTGGCCGAGAAGAATTCGGTACAGGAAGCAGGCCGGTGAATCGAACGCATGGCAATAAGAGATACGGACGCGGAGAAAGAATTCCGAGAAAGGTATGCCGCTGAGCTGCGTAAGAAAAGAGCTAACAGAATGACAAATCCACATTTCGGATCCGACGAGCTTGCTGACGAAATGAAAAGAATATCCCGTCAAGAAATGGCTACGCCGGGGCGGAGAGGGGAAGAAATAAAGCGAGAGGAAATTAACAAGGAAATACTGAGGAGAAAGGCCCTCGACGGTGGCGCAAGGAACGCCAATTCTCAATGAATTATCCGTGGCCTGTCTGAATTGCTATCGAAGCGCGGACTAGCTACTTTGAAGGTCTGCTGGCCAGTACGGAATTTATCAAGTGCCGGTTGTGCACTACAGCAACAGCGTTTAGTCCGACGACCCTGGCTATGATCCTGTCGGGCAGATGTTTTTGGACTCTGCCGTTTCGCCTGGCATCTTCATGAACCAACGAAACGATGGCGCTTGCTACAGCATTAGCAACTGGGGCTGTAAGTACCGAATCATGGTCTGGTCTGACTCTAGCTGACATTTCAATGCACTTCGCTCTTACGAAAGGAGTAAGTTTCAGTACGTCGCACAAGTGGTTAATCCCAGTGTCAACCATCTTGGAATAGTGACCGGAGTCCTGGGACACAGTTCTCAGTCCTGCGCGAGACTTTTAAACATACTTGAGCTTTGTCGCAGCGTTTTCATCAGAGCAAAGAAAGATCCTGCACCTCACCGGATTTCATTTCAACTTGAAAGGAAAATTATTGGGTTTGATGAAAAATTGATCTGCCCCATTCGCTAGTCGAATGGGGAGCTGGTTATCCATTTTATGACGGTCAGTTCCGAGCGCGCTTCATTTCCAAATTCATCGGCCACGATGACCTGGACTGTTCCCTGAAATTCGTACGTCGTAGTCACCGTCTTTAGAATTTCTTCCTTTCCGGTAGAATTGCTTATCCATCGCTCGATTACCTTTACTTCGTCTTTGGGGACTCCGAGTGCCCATTCGAGTGTGCCGTCAACGTGTGACCTAGTAGTTCCGACAGTCACCGTGTCGGGGAAGGTAACAGACCTTGTTGCCTCGCCAGCCTTTTCCGTCTCTACCGTAGCGACCACATTCTTTACTGAAATAGTCACGGAAGCGTTCGATGCAAGGCCCTCTGCTGTGACAAGCACCGAACCGCCGGGCAGCTGGAAGAAAGGTGTAACGTAGGCGATCGTAGAGGTGCTCGCATAGCTCGATTGCAGTTTGGCAATCCCGGCTCCACTAGCAGCTGTAATGCATAAAACTACAGCTGCCGCAATGGCGCCTAAAACATATTTCCTAGCGACCTGTCCTTTCATTGACAATAATGGACGAATCTGCTAAATAAACAAGATGTCAAGAGCCGCGGTTATTTTTGTAGCTTATGATAGACCTAACACCAGCGGCCTAATAGCTTCCCGAAATCTCAGGGCAACGGTGAAAAACCACATATTGAACCCACAAGTAGCTTCTAGCATGATGACCGATTATCGCTCGCATAGCAACGATTGCACGAGTTATCAGCCACAGGTTTGGTGACAGATCTGCCGGCTTCCATCCAACCCTACATTCTTATATCTTGAAGACTGCTGGATAGCGATGAACAGGGTTTTTTCTTCCATTAGAGTTTACGATCGGCAAGAGTCAAGCCCAAAAGCCTGTAAGATCTGCAGCGGGCCGGCTACCAGGGATGCTTTATTTGATGTGGGGGATGGCGTTCTGCTGGTTGAAAGGTACTGTGAACAATGTGCTGCAAAGGTTCCCCAGGGCAGCAACACCGGGAGATCGGCCTAGCCTTGCCGTATGCCCGTGAATCGATAGGGCCGCGACCATCCGGCGCTCCAAAGAATGGCCAGGAAAGGACCGTCGCCGATCGCGACGGCGCCAGCCACCTCGAATATTTCATGAACGGCAGCTGGAGACACGATTCGGCCGTTTGCAAGAAAAGAACAAATCCCCAGTGCAACAGGGAAAGATAAGGATCATACCTGAGCCAGGGGAATGATGATGAGTTAGAAGAAGATAGCCACGGCAGCTGTCGCTGATGTGGTGCTGTCGTAAAGAATAATTTCTGACCCTTGAACTCATCTCAGATTACCATGCGGACTAGCCCATTCGATGCGAACTCGCCTCACATTTCACCGCCGATTTCCAACGCGACTGGCGGTAAGGGGAGCATCGTTAATAAATCGCGGAAGCGGAATTAGCTCGATCGTTGACAAGAATAGGCGATGCCTACAGGTGGTTCCACGGAAGAGTGGCCGAGCGCCCGACAAATTTCAGCTGGGTGATCGAAGGCAAGCTTGCAGGCTGCGGACTGCCATTCTCGGAAGAAGAGTTCGAGTGGCTACTGGCTCGCGGAATCAAGTCTGTGGTAACTGTCAGGGAAGTTCCTCTCCCGGACGAATGGTTCAACGGAGGCGACATTTCTTACCTGCACCTGAGAGTCGAAGACTTTGACGCTCCGTCAATTGAGGATCTGGTCATGAGCGTATCTTTTATCGAAGAACAGCTCAGGAGCGACAAGCCGGTAATGGTGCACTGCGCTGCAGGGAAAGGGCGGACGGGGACAGTGCTGGCAGCGTATCTGGTCAAGAACCACAATCTTGGTGCGAAGGAGGCCATCGAGAAGCTGAGGAGCATCAGGCCGGGCTCAGTTCAATCTGTCGCGCAGGAAACCGCCGTTTCAATGTACGAAAAATTCCTAAAGAGCAAAAGTCAGGGCTGAGTGCGTACTTGCGACACAAGCCTTGAACTGCCGGTTCACTATTCGGGAACAGAATCGACTACTAGCTGGCCGTTCTGGATCTTTACGAAAAGGTATCTGTTATCTTTGAAGATTAGCGTTACCTCCCCTTTCGTCTCCTCCACATCAAGCAATTCTTGTCCCTTAATCCCGTCAAACTTCGCCATGTCACATCTAGTGAAAAAACAGAGATATTTAGAGTGAGCGCTAATCTGAGACTTCCTGATCGAGGCTTTCCAGGCAGAGGCCCAGGAGCTCGTTGCTGCGCTTCATTATCCATTCGGGGAATTGCTCAAAGCTGAAAACGAACTGCTGCTGAAAATTTGGAGGAATGAAGCCGCCGTGAGTAATGACCTGGACCACTACGTACTGCTCGTTGACCGTGGCTATCTCCTCTTCTGCCGACTGGTCTATTTCTTCTATCGTATGTCTGTAGAGCACGACCGGCCTTCCCGATCTGCTGGCCATGATGGAAGCCTTGCGTAGCCTTTCTCTCAGCCTCCCGCGGACCCAGCTATCGAGTGTAACCTGCTCGTTGGTCAATCGCAGAGTACTCTCGAGAACTTTCTATTTATGGTGATATGGCAAAGTTTCTTGACTCGCAAAGCAAGATTCCCTACTTGCCAGTAGGTTGCAGATTGTTGCTTGCCTTCTCCCCTATGTCAGGACAGTAGGAACCAGGAATATTATACTATGGCAGCAAAGTTTCATACTTTTTTGTAAAAGTCTGTCCATCGGAGTAGCATAGGAGTCACGCGCGCCTTACTGTACTGAAATGTGGAACTCCCTGCCGTCAATCTCAACTGACTTGTAGGCTATCCCGTCGACCTTTTCTGCTGAAACGGTTGCGTCCTTTACTCGCACCAGATATGTCATGCTCTCCTTCATTGCTCCAATCGCTGATACTTCTTCCGCGTCGAGGCCGGCAATGAAGGCAGATTCGAGGACGTCCGTCGGGTTAAACTGCCTTTCCTTTCGCAACTGCTGGAGGTGGCGGGCGAGGTCGCGCAGCAGGCCCCTGTGGGTCAGGGCCTTGTCGCGCGCGGTGGATACCAGGACCACGAGGTCGCCTCTTTCTGACGAAGAGTAACCTTCGGAAGCCCTGTAAGAAATTTCAATGTCCGTTGGCCCGAGCACGACTGTCTTTTGATCTCCATAAGATAGCACATACGACCCGGATTTCATCGAGGTAACAAGAGCAAGGCTGTCGACCTTTTCAAATGCGGATACGACGTTGCCTATCTCGGCCTTTACCCGGGGTGCAACGTTCTTTCTTACTAGCGAGACGCTCACCTTGACGGGCAGTTTGTTTTCAACCAGGCTTGCTACCTTTGCCAGCTGGGACCCGCCTGAGATCTTGACGATCCTGTACGCTTCCGCATTGAGCTGGCTTTCCAGCGCCTCGGATATTCCAGGCATTTCCAGCACGCCGGCATCCGGCATGCACAACAGAGCCTCCTTTATCGGCCAGCGGCGCTTGAGGCCCGCAAGGTTCCTTGCCGCGTTTGCAATGGAAACAATCTCTTTCATAGTTTCAAAAGCAGCTTCAAGTTTTTCATCTCTGAACCCCGCGTCGGCGGCGGGCCACGATTCCAGCAAGACGCTCCGCTTACGCCCAAAGCAGGTCAGGTAAAGATAGTCACTTACAAAAGGCGAAAGCGGGTGCAGCATGATGTCGATCTGGGCGAGCACATGCGCAAGAGTGGCGTATACGGCAAGCCTGCTGTTCAGGTTTTCCTGGCTGTCGTCCCAGATAGTGTTCCTCGTGAGCGGAACGTATGTCTGGCTCAAGTGGTTGATAATGAACTCCTCGATCGCCTTCGCTCCTTCGTGGAACCGGCACTTCTCAAACGAGTCGGTTACCGAAGCAACGAGTTGCTGAAGCTTTGACAGCAACCACTTGTCAGTTGTTCCCAAGATGCCTCCCTCTGCGGCCCACACGATGGTGTGCTTGGCCGAATCAAATCCGTCAAACTCGCTGTTCTGTTTAAAGTAAACGTGCAGGTTGTGCAGGGTGCTCAAGATCTGGTATGGCCTGGTCTTCATTTCGTCAAGGCTAAAGTTCAGAGACTCTATTGGCGAGGACTTCCACATGAAGTAGAGCCTGACAAGGTCCACGGGGCTTTCCGTCAACAATTTCCGGGCGTCAAGGACGTTCCCCAGGCTCTTGCTCATCTTGTTCCCCTTTTCGTCAAGAACGTGTCCTTGGAAGAGGAACGATCTGAACGGGGCGACCGGCGCGTGCTTCATGATCACGCTTTCCATCAGCAGGGTGTACGCCCAGCCGCGGGTCTGATCTATGCCCTCCGTTAGAAACGAAGCAGGTATCAATTCTGCGTATTCTTGGTCCGTAAGTGAAGCGTATGGGGCCGCGCCGCTGTTGTGCCACGTATCTAGCACGAACGGCTCCCTGTTCATGCCCGCGCCGCACTTCTCGCAGTTTAGCCTCACTCTGTCGATCCAGGGACGATGGAGCTCAAAATCCGATCCGTCAGGCAGCTCAGCTGCATTTGATACAATGTCCTGCCTGGAGAAAAGCGCGCTCTTGTGGCCGCACTTGCCGCACGACCAGATCGGCAGAGGAGTGCCCCACACGCGTTCACGCGAAATGCACCAGGGGTGGCGCTCCCTGATGATCTCTACAAACCTGTTTTTCGGTTGCTCAAAGAAGTACTCCACTTTTTGCGCGGCGTCAAGGGGTTGATCGCCCAGCTGTTCAATTATGTAGAAATATTCCCTCCTTGCCAGCCAGACTACCTTGTGGTGTGATCGCCAGCAGGTGGGATATTGGTGCTTGATCTTGCCCAGCTTTACAGAAGCATCGGCAGCCTTCATGGCTTCCACCACTTTTGCGTCAGCGTCCCGGACGAACAGTCCGGAAAACGCGCCCGCCTTTTCGGTGAATACCACCTTGTCGTCTATCGGAACAAAAATCGGGACTCCTCTCTTGTTCGCGATTTCAAAGTCCTCTTCGCCGTTTGCAGGCGAGAGGTGGACCAGGCCGCTCCCAGTGGCCGTGTCGACATAGCTTTCCGCTACCACGAAATGAACCGATCCCTTGGCCGCAAGCTCCTGCAGACCCGGGATCATGTGGAGGAGGGGGTGCAAGTAGTGCCGGCCGTCAAGTTCCGACCCCTTTACCGTCTTTTCGACAGAATACTCCTCGACCCGGAGCTCCTTCATGAGGTCCTTCATCCTGTCGCTTCCTACCACCCAGCGCTCGCCGGTCGCTCCGAGACGCACAAAGGAATAGTCGGCTTCCGGATTGACACCCACCATTTCGTCGGTGACTATGGTAAACGGCATGGTGGTCCAGACCACAAGAAAAACATCTTCGTCGTTCAGCTTCACCTTGTAGTAAAAGGACGGGTCTTCCACAGTCTCGTAGCCCTGGTTTACTTCAGCGTTGCTGAGCGATGTCTGGCATGATGGACAGTAGGCCACCACCCTGAACCACTCTTTGAGCACCCCGGAATCCCAGGCCTTCTTCAGGTACTGCCATTCCCTTTCGATGTACTCGTCCCTAAAAGTCCAGTAGGCCCTGTCGTAGTTGAATGACATGCCGAGGAGCCTGTCGGCCGCGACCCATTTCTCGTTGTTTGCGAGAATCAATTTCTTGCACGTTTCAACAATCTTTTCTATTCCGACCTTGCCAAGGTTTTCAGCCTTGCTGCCCGTAAGCCCGAGTTCCTTTTCCGCAGCGAGCTCGACCGGAAGCCCCTGGGTGTCCCACCCAGCGCGAAAGATCACCTTTCGCTTGCGGAGCGTGTGAAACCTGTACCATAGGTCCTTGATTATCCGTCCACGCAGGTGACCCGCGTGGGGTTCGCCGTTCATCGTGGGCGGGCCCTCTATGTAGCCCATCAGATCCGCGCCGGCGAGCTCGTTCTCCAGATGAGCCGTCAGGTCAAGATTATCGAGATAACCGCGAACTTCGTTTTCGATTGCCTTGGCGTCAAATTTTGTAGCAAATTCCATTGCTATGCCTATGCCGAGTTCGATAGCGCGGCCTGTCTTTATGTTTTTGGCTGATTGAGAATCAATAGGATTATATTTTATGGAAAGGGCGATAATCCCGAATTCGATTTGACGCTTGCAGACACCCTGAAAGCCGGCAAGAACCCGCCGGAGGAAGTCAACGTAGTTATCGAGATTCCAAAGGGGAGCAACATAAAGTATGAAATAGACGACGAAACCGGCGCCATATTTGTCGACCGAAGGCTCTTCACCGCAATGTTTTACCCGTGCAATTATGGTTTTATTCCGCAGACCAGGGAAAAGGACGGCGACCCGGTCGACGTCCTCGTTCTTGGAAACGACCCCATAGTCCCCGGAGCCGTCATCAGAGCAAACCCGGTTGGGGTGCTAATTACTGCAGACGAGGAAGGGGAGGACGCAAAAGTAGTCGCGGTCCCTATCTCAAAGGTCGACCCGTCATTCTCTGATGTAAAGGATATCGGCTCAGTCCCCCAGTACATCCAGGACCAGATAAAGCACTTTTTCGAGCACTACAAGGAACTTGAAAAAGGAAAATACGTCAAGGTGAAAGGCTGGGAAAACAAGGCGACCGCTGCAAAAAAGATAAGCGAAGCGATCCAGGCGTACAAGAAATAGCTAGAGCGCCTTGAACTGGTCGCTCCATCTCATGTAGGCCCTTATCATGTCGACGCTGACGCTTGGCTTGCGTATCTTGAGGATCTCCTTAAAGTCCACTCCAACTATCGGCCTAGGGTTGGCACTAGAGTCCATTGCCTTGCCGCTTTCAAACAGCTCATTGACAACCCTCAGCTGCACCGACTGGCAAATGTCCTTGATGTCGCTGGCGCTGTAGCCTTCTGTGATGCGGGCCAGCTCGTCCACCTTGAGCGCCCCTTCCACATTGAGCGGCCTAGTGTACTGACCAAAGAGGTTCGTCCTTGACGCGATGTCTGGAAGCGTGACATAGATTCTCTTCTGGAACCGCCTCAGGAATCCTGCCTCAAGGCTCCAGGGTTTGTTGGTTGCGCCAATGACGTATAGCTGGGATTCCTTTGATTTGCCGTTGATGCCGTCCATCTCTGTTAGGAATTGGTTCTTCACCCTCACTTCGCCACCGACTTCAGAGTTGCGCGTGCCCAGAAGCGAATCGATTTCGTCAATGAACACCAGGACCGGGACGCCCTCGGTTTCGTTGAGGTTCCTGGCCATCTTGAACAACTTTGAGATGTTCTTCTCCGCTTCGCCGAGCCACTTGCTCATCATAGAAGCCGCGTCGACGTTGATGAAGTACCCGTCGATCTCTGCAGCCGCTGCGGCTGCCAGAAGGGTCTTGCCGCAGCCGGGAGGCCCGTAAAGCAGAATCCCACGCGGCCAGCCCAGAGGGAAAAGGTCCGCCCTCTTCATCGGGTAGACAATTGACTCGCGGATCGCCCGCTTGGCGTCTTCAAGGCCGATTACCTCAATCCAGCTCACGTTGGGCTTTTCCTTGATGACCAGGTCGTCAAAGTCGGCTTTCAACGTCTCGACGTTTCCGCTCGGCTTGCTCGCACCTGAACCGGCCGGCCTGGCGCTGCCGTTTGAGGGCTCTTGTCGGCTGTCTGACTGAGGGGACGCCCTCTCTTCCTCGAGTCCGTGAGACATCTGCAGGGCCTTTATTCTGTTCTGGTACGCGTTCGCCCTTTCCATGTAGACCTTGTTTAGCTTGTAATCCGGGTAAATCTGGACTAGCTTTACCAGAGCCTCGATCGCCCGCTGGTAGGATTGGATTGCCATGCCTCGTGAACCCTGAGAATCCTGTCTGATCGCCTCGGCCGCATATTTGCTGGCGCTATTTTCTAGTTCCTGTGGTGCAAGACTCATAACTACAGTTCAAGCAAGAGTTTGTTCCAGATTTGAATTACCTGTGTGTAAATGTATGTTGCCCAGCGAACAAAATTATTTGCACCTTTCAGGCTGGCACTTCTATCCGCTCTTCATTCTCTTCTACTTTTTTCAAGTTGCTGCCAACCGGACTGGGAGTGGGCGCGGGCGCGGCGGCTGGTAGAGTGGCCGCCGACACTTGCTCGAGAATTACAGGGTCAATCTCGTCCTTCATGGCAGGAGAAGAAAGCACCACCGAAACGCTTGTTACGACGTCGCGCATCTGGTCAAGCGCTGCTTCTGCCATCGGGACCAGCTCGCTTACGTCGTCCTTCACCTGACCTATCGACTCCGCTGTGCCGCCGACTATCCTGACAAAATCCTCCAAAAAGCGGGCTGACTCTGCCTTTCCAGACATCTCTTTGAGCAAGAGCTCGGCATCCTTGACCAGCTGCAGGACTTTGGCCAGATCGTTTCCGTCGCCAGAGCCGCCATCCTTCATTCTGCTCTCTATCCTTGCGCGCAAAATGCCCATTGCGCTTGCGCTCCTCTGAAGGTTCCCGAGTGCAGCGCCCGCTCTGTCCGCAATTGTACCACCCTTTCTAAGTAACACGATTTATGACGGCGTGGTGGAAAAAAGCGAAAAAGGTCAGAGTCAAAAGTAGTTGGGCATTAGATCAGCTGCGTCCAATCCTCCAGGTGAAGCCTAGGCGGTGGGCATGACAGCCGGAAGGTCGGGGATTCCAGGGAACTCTTCCTTCATCTTTTGCTCCACTGAAGCAGTGGCCTCGTCGATAAGGCGGACTGCCTCCTCGTTTGCAGTCTCGAAGTTGATAGTATACCCGCCAACCTGTCCCGCGTCAACGAGAATTCCGCTAAGCAGCTCCGAGATCAGCCCCATCTCCTCTTCCATTTCGGGCACGAGAGGCGTGAGGGCAGAGCGGAGGTTCTTTACCACTGCCATCGCGGGGCTCAACACGATCACGAGATCTCCAAAGTCAGCCGCGGACGAAAGCCTGGACTTTATCTTTTCCAGTGTAAGCTTTGCGAGAAATACGACCCTGCTCACCTGCCTTGACCTTGCAAGATCCGCGGAGAGCAGAGTGGAGTACTGCGCGTCGTTTTCCTTGATCGCAGAGACTAGCCTGTGGAATACCTCGTCGTCCTTTGCCTTTATCTGCCCGTGCAATTCTTCAAGGCGCAAGACCTGCTGCTCTATTTTTTTCTCCACTGCGTCGAGGCGAGGCTTGAGTGGCCCTCCCGGCTTTGGAGATGAAACTTTGTCACTATCGCTGAGTATTGACTCGGATTTTACCCATCTTGAATTCATATATCGATTCTTGATAGCTCTGCATAATACCGTCCTTGTGCCGGCATGTTCTGTAACCACAGTAACACAGGACCGCGGTAACAGCTTGACATTTTTTCGAACTTTGCGCCAATCATTTTGACCAACCGTTTTACCTTTGATTTCCAGTTCCTGAATTCGTGCCAAGAAGATTAGGACAGGACAGTGACCTCCCAGGCAGCCTTGAAGAGTTCGGGCTATCGAAATACGAGGCCAGGGCCTACCTTACAATGATCGGAAGGGGATCGCTTGCTGCGAGCGAAATCGCGTACTACGCGAATCTCCCTCGAACCAAGATTTACCAGACTCTCAAAAAGCTAGAGAAAAAGCGGCTTGCCGTGGTTTCAAAGCAAAAGCCGCTGATATGCAGCGCAATCCCCCCCGCGGAGGCCTTTGCGGACCTTGTGACCATGCACGAGCGAAGGGTAAAAAACATGAAAAAAATAATCGAGCACCTAGAAAGGCTGAACGACGAAGGGCAGCGGCCAAAGGGGTCGGAGGAGCGCCGCTACTTTGTTTTGGACGCTAATTCAGCGCTAGAAAAAATAGGAAGCCTCATTGCCAACTCTCGCATTTCGCTTCTCGGTACCGTAGACGAATGGGGGCTGAGACTACTCTCGCAGTGCAGGCATTCGCTCATAAAATCACTGACGAACGGATCCCGGATCCGAATCCTTGTTGGTTCGCAGTGCCTTGGGGGCGAAAACCTTTTCCTGCTGCCCGAGGCGCTGGAAGTTAGAGTGTCGACAAGCCAAGTGACGATCAACAACCTCTTGATCATTGATTCCGCTCATCTAGTTTCGATTGACAGCAGCAACGGCAGAGCCGCTCTGTTCTCATCGCAGGATTCTTTTGGGTTGCACCAGCTAAAGAATTTCGAGAACGAGTGGCAGCGCGCGGCCGAACTGAAGCACTTTTCCGAGGCCAACCCTGCGCTGTCGGCCGCCGCAGTCGAGCTCTCAAGGGCGCTAGAAAACGGCTTGGCAATCAAGATGCTAGAGTACGCTGTCACTTCAGGTAGCACGGAAATGCCCGCGGAGCTCGTGGATACAATTGACCAAAATTACGGCTTGAAACTGGGCTCCATGAGCGCGCCGCAGGTGCTTGACCTGATCGACGCCGCGCTCAGAGTAAGCTGTTTGGGTGGTCTCAGATATGACAGAACCAATAACATAGTCAGCCTTCATTCAAAAGTCGGTTCAAAGCGGGCGCTCCCCTGGGCGCTGGTCCTTGCATCCTACTTTAGAAAGTCGGGCAGCGAAGCACGCATCATGCAGCAGGGCGGGGGAAAAAACCCGCAACTGGTGCACTTGAAGCTCGCTAAGCCTCTGCAGACGTGAAGTAATAAATAGTGAAAAGCACGCATTAATTATAACTTGAGGGGGCTTACTTTGGCCGCGATTGCCGGAGCCTCCGTTGCCGGAGTGCTGGCTGTAATTTTCGCGCTCTACTTTTCGAGTTCAAGTGGTTCCGCCGAGGGCGATACATTGCCCCTTGATAATTCCACTCAAGTCCCGATCATCGATGATCCGCTTCCAGGGTACAGGAAGATTGAGGTGACTGTTAACGACGTGCAGCTTGTCGCTGACGTTGCTTCAACCGGCGAACAAAGGGGCAAGGGACTGGCAATCAAGGACACGCTGGCGGAAAACGAATCAATGCTCTTCGTCTTTCCAGAGCCTGACGACTACCGGTTTTGGATGAAGGACATGAAGTTCCCGATCGACATCATCTGGCTGGATGATGATGGCGAGGTAATTCACATCGAGCATAGCCTTCAGCCGTGCGGGGAAGAGTGTCCGACGTACGGCCCTGACGGAAATGCGCTGTATGTGCTTGAAACTGTCGCCGGCTTTGCGCAGGAGCACAACGTTACAGAAGACACGGTCGTCGATTTTGACCCGCGGGAGCTTGTCTAGCACGCAGACACTGAACAGACTGGAAGGTATGCGTTTTACCTGCGACGCAGAATAACTCCGGGCAGGACTAGGCCGACTCCCAGCAAAGTCAAAGGCCATGACCCCAAGAACAACCCAAAGACGCCTGCGACTGTGAGCACGAACAGACCCAGCGATAAAAGCACAAACCCAAGGGCCCTCTCTCCGCCTGCTTTTGCTTCCAACCCCTGTGCCTGTGCGTCTTCACCAAAAAAGTAGGACAACGGCTGTGCATTCCTCGCCTCAACAAGATCTGGCTCTTCCAAGTCGGGGGCCGAACCCATCTTTGACCCTACATAGGCAAGGACCATTCCCATCCCAAACACCACGACTCCGAGCGCCAGGGAAATTCCTAAACCTGAAGGATTCGAGGCGGAGACAAGAAAAAGAAACATGCCGAACAAGACAAAACCCACGCCAATGTAAGTAATCATGTCCTCGCCCCGCAAAGTTTGCCTCGGGGAACCGACAACTGTCGTGAATCGTCTATGCATTGGTTGGGCATCCAACCAATATTACGTTCAACTTACATATATGGATTTGGTTGGGTGTCCAGCAAGCTAAAATACGCGTTATCACAACTACCTGTATGTCAAGGGCGGTCCAGGAAAAATCAGAGCGTATCATGAAGTCGGCTCTGGCCTTGCTTGCAAAAAAAGGCTATGAAAATACGACGATAAACGACATGGCTGATTCGGCCAAAGTCAGCAGGGGCCTGCTGCACTATTATTTTAAGGACAAAGAGGACCTTGTTTCAAAGGCACTTACATACGGGTTTGGTTCAATGTGGGAGGATTCAATCGCGTCGCTCGCGGGCGCATCGACCGCCGAGGAGCTGGCCGACGGCATGATCGATGTCCTGAAGAAAAATATCCAGCAGAATCCCGATTTTTCAGCGCTGCTCTTCGAGATGTGGGTCAGCGGCAGGAGGAGCGGCAAGATAGCAAAGGTATTCGGCGATGGCCTTGACAACACCGTAGACGAGCTAAAGAAACTGCTGGAACTGGCGTCCTCCGCAGGGATAATCAAGATAGATCCAGCCGATTCAGAAGGAATCGTGAGAATCTTGCTGGCCATGTACCACGGCCTGGCCATCCAGCTGTTGACAAACCCTGAAAAGCTAAAGGACAAGAAACTCTGGGCCCCGGTAAGAAGGCTCCTCCTGATGGCATTCGGTGAGCGAAAGTGAAAGTAGAGGTCACGACATCGGTCCTCGTACGAGCGCCGGCGGAAAGGGTGTGGAAATTTCTCTGCGATGCCAGCATGCCGACGGCGGCTCCGTGGTGTTTCAAGCTCGGCGTCCCCACACCCAGGGAATGCACAATCGTTGGCGAAACGACGGGACTTGGGGCCCATCGGCAATGCAGGACGAGCAAGGGATTCATTGACCAAGAGATCGTCGAATGGACTCCACCAAGGCGACTTACTTTCATCGCAAAGTCCGACACCATCGGGATGTACAAGCACGTAGAGTCGATGACAGACACTTTTCTTCTGGAAGATGAGGGCACGATGTCCACACGCCTGACTAGGTTGACGCAGTTCGAGACCAAGGGCTTTTTCGCGTCAGTCAAGGCATGGCTGTTCAGGCTCACAGTAAGGCGATTGCACAGGTATGTCATGGAGGGATTTCGGACGCTTGCAGAAGACCGCGCAGCATGACTGCGGCTTGAGCAACGTGCCTATGCTGTGATCGCCCCAAACAGCGCTTACGCAAGGTGGGCATCCGAGCGTTGGCTGGGTCCGCCGGGCCGTGCATGTATAATGTCTCTCACGCCTTCTATCTTGCGCAACTCTTCGATCAACTTTCCTGTATCCGTTGGCTCGCAAATTACGTGAACATTTGGGCCTGCGTCCGTCCCCGCAAAGACCGCCATCCCCTCGCTTCGCAGGGCGGTGACTGCGTTGAATACTTCCGCCGTGGCCTTTGTCCAGTAGTCCAGAGGAGGCTCGGTGTTGACGCAAACTTCTCTGAATAACGCATTGTCGAATTCGTAGATCTCCCCCAGTGCGCGCACATCGCGCGATTCTATCGCGTCCTGCACCTCCAATACGCTGGCTTCGGCTGCCCCCACAAAACCTGTATAGATCTCTGCAGGACAAGTCCTTGCAGACAGGCGCATGCCGTCGCTTGACTTTACCTTTTTCGGGCCCGCATCTACGACGGCAATTACGTCCCTTAGATCCCAGTGATTTTCGTCGAAAAGCTGAGTTGCAAACGACTGGCCTCTTTCTCCCTTGTCCAGCCTGACAAATCCGCCGAATACTGATCGCGCTGCAGAGCCGCTGCCCCTCCTGGCCATCATTGAAATTGTCTTTCTGTCAATTTCGCCGCCCGTGATGGCGGCAAATGCTTCGGCCAGCGCAGACGCGGCTGCAGCAGATCCGGCAAGGCCGCTTCCTACCGGAAACGTGGCCCTCGTGGAAATGACGAGCTTTTCCCTGAATCCAGTGATGTCGCGCATCGCACCTACGTGCCTGGCAATCTCCGAATAGATCTGGCCAGTATCCTCTTTCCCATCGATTATCACCTTGTCCGCGACGATCGCGCCGGAGGTCTGCATCGTAACTGTGTAGTCGAGCGGCCTATCCGCGCCCTGAAGAGTCATGGAAAGGCTGGTCCTTGACGGCAGGTTCAGCCTGTCGTCGCTGTTTCCCCAATAGATTACAATCGCCTTGTTGGGGTGTGCAATCGCGGTAGAGATCAAGCGTATCAATTATCTGCCAGCGCCAGCCTAAATGATTATTGTCCCTATTCAGCTGGCGGCTAGTCCATCGCAAAGCGAGCTCTTATTCGTCGGATTCCTCGCCCTCGTCATCGGGCGTCTGCTCTGATGCGTCCGGAGGCGCATCGCGGGCCTGAACCTTGCGGGCAAAGACAAGATAGGTTGTGTGGCCAATCATCCTCATTGACGGCCGGGTCATGCCCTCACGAGCCTCCATGGTGCGGATCATGAGCTCTACGCAATCGACATCAGCATAGCCAGATGTTTTCAGCTCGGTCGCCGTTTTTTCAATCTGGTTCATCGTGGGGCAGATCGCAACAAATGCACCGCTTCCCTTCAGGGCCCGGTGAACCTGCTCAAGTACTGTCCATGGATCGCCAAGGTCGACAACTGCAATGTCGGCGTCGCGCACTTCGACTCCCAGATGGGGATCATGCTGGTGCATGGTCACGTATTCGATCATGCCTGCCTTTTCCAGGTTGCGTCGCGCAATATCCATGAATTCTGGATTTACGTCATATGTGTAAATGTGCCCGCCAGGCTTTACTATTCCGGCCATGAAGGTCGCCAAGGCCCCCGAGCCGGTGCCAATTTCGAGGACCTTTGAGCCGTTCTTGAGGCCTGTCCGAGCGGCAATATAGCCCAGGTCTTTGGGGTAGACTATTTGCGTCCTGCGCTCTGACTTCATTATAAAGTCGTGCAGCGTAGGTTCGATGAGGAAGATCAGCTTTCCTTCGGTCGTCCTGACAGCGGAGCCAAATTCCATTCCAATAGTGGAAGAAATGTCAATTATTCCGAGGTGCGTGTGGAGCTTTTTCTCAGTCGTTACTTTGGCCAGCCACTTTTTCCTGGGCGTGTGGAAAAGAAGGACGTACGAGCCTTCCTGTATTACTGCCAACTTCAAGTAGGCTGCAAGATTGAGGAGATAAAAATCAATCTAGGGGTGGGCCTACATCCTTTCGAGCGCGGAAATTCCAAGCACGTCAAGCGCGTTCTTTAGCGCAATCCCAAAGGCCTTGACAAGGGCAAGGCGCGCAGCTCTGACCTCTGGAACCGGTTCTTTTAGGACGGGAACTTTTTCGTAGAACAGGCTGAACGTCGTGGCAAGAGAGTAGGCATACCGCGCAAGCGACTTTGGAGAAAGCGAATTTGCCGCATCTTCCACGACCAGGTCCAACTTGGAAATTTCTTTCACAAGGTTCACCTCGGCTTCGTGGAGCAGCGACTCGTATCTGGCGCCTGCGATATCCTGACCGGATTTTTCCAAGATGCGCTGGGATCTGGCGTAGGCGTACTGGAGGTACGGGCCCGTGTCGCCTTCAAGGCTAAGCGATTCCGTGATGTCAAAAGTGATTATCTTGTCGAGGTCCTGCCTAATCATGTTGTAGCGAAGTGCAGAAATTGCGATCTCTTCTGCGATCTGGTGAAGGCGTGCTTCGTCAAATTCGGGGTTTCTTGTCTTGACCTCCTCGTACGCCTTTGAATGTAGCGCGTCCATTACATAGTCGGCGTTGACATAGATCCCCTTTCGCCCCGACATGTGCATGAATTCCCTGTCCCCTATGTCTATTCCGAGAGTCTTTGCGGTTTCAGAACTAATTGTGACAGCCTCGTACCCAAGGTGCCGGTATTCCCGCTCTTTTGCGCCAGTTTGTCCTCCGATTTGGGACAGGACCTGCGTGATTATACGCTGCAGCCGGGCCTGCCTCGAATCTATGACAGTGATGACTCTTTCGCCGCCATTGAAATTACGCTCGGACGGGTTGCCGTCTACCGCGGTAGCATAAAGCTCAGACCCGTCCCACTGCGATCCGAACAAGCGATACGAAAACGGGTCCGCGACAAGTCCGAGCTTCCATGCCGCGTATGGAATGTCCTTTGCGACATAAGTCGCCGTGCCGTCGCTCCTTACGATGACTTTGTCCTCCTCGTCCTTTGCCTCGATCACCCAGCAGCCCTTGTTCTTTCCTTCAGTTTCATACTTTGTAATGCCGTACTTTTTCAGCAGCTCAAACGACTCTGCCCACAACTTTGAAACGACAATGTGCGATTCAAAGTTGAGGAGATCGTAGCGGGCCCTCATCCTCCAACACGTCTTGAGCTGCTCAGTCAGGACGCACAGGGTAACTTGTGAAGCCAGCTTGGCGATCTCTGAGTTACCTTCTTCTATTTCGCGGAGGACCAGCTTGCGCTTTTCAGCCAACCCAAGATCATTTTCGTATAGTTTGTTGACCTTTACATAGACTTCATCCCCGCAGTACTGGTCGAATTTCTTGCCCGCCGGGGGATCGAGCGAAAAGCCGGCATACTTGAATCCAATCACAATGTCTGCCACCTGCAGCCCAGAATCGTCGACGTAGTTGAGCACGGTTACCGAGTTGCGTGTCGCCTTCATCAGTCGAAAGATCGTGTCGCCTAGCACCACATTTCTGATGTGCCCGACGTGGAGCGCCTTGTTGGGGTTGACGCTGGTGTGCTCTATGATAATTCGCCTTCCAGTCCCCGAGACTGCATAGCCGTACGAGCCTGGATTTTCAAGGGCCTCGACAAGTGTTTCTCTTGACAGCAGCGCATTGTCAGACTTGAAATTCACGTATCCTCCCGGGTGTGGTTCGACGGATCTGATGCGGCTAAAAGCCGGGTCGCCGAGCGCTGATCCCATCGCTTCTGCAAGCTCTCTTGCGATTACGGGAGGCGCCTTTTTGGCTTGCTTTGCAAGCTGGAACGCAACGTTGCAGGTAAGGTCTCCGAATTCTCTCCTGGGAGGTTCGGACACGTCAAATTCAACTTTGGGGTATTCAAGTGATGCAAGCGCGGACTCGACCAGCTGGCGCGCGGAATCCTTTAGAGCCCTAAATGTCAGTCTGGTCTCACTCCGAGGTAAGTCAATGCGACCATGTCAATCGCCTCGACCAGTCCAGACCCTTCCCTTCCTTCCACCACATGCCTTGCCTCAGCTTTTACCTTTGCCTCTGCGTGGCCCAGGGCGACGCTGCATCCGCAGATCCAGTACATCGGGATGTCTGTCTCGCTGTCTCCAATAGCGATGGTTTCCTCAGGATCCGTCTTCAGAATACTTAGTGCCTCCTTCAGTCCCGAGGCCTTGTTCATCCCTTTTTCGTTAATGTGAAAGGCGTACTTGCTGTCCGAAAGGTAGAGGCCAAGGTCGTTTTCGTCAAGGATCTTTTGCCCTTCGGCAAGATCAAACGTCCTCTGCATCACGACTTCTGTCATCCTTGGAAATACCGGCTTCATCTGGACGCCGTCAATGCTCTTCCGGAGGACTTCGTAGCCTTCCGCGCATTTCTCCCTGCTAGCAAGCAGCCTGTGCTCCTGCGGCGCTAGGGTTATTGCGCCGCCATTTTCGCCCACCGCGATTTTTGTGGTGCCGCCGAAAACTGCGAGGACATACGCCTCTATTGAGGACCTGCCGGTGACGTAAATCACGTTGTATCCAAGCTTTTCGAGATGCCGCAGCTTGGAGAGGGCCGCAAGGCTGATCGCTCCCCCTCCGTTTTCAGTGAGCGTGCCGTCAATGTCCACAGCAAATACCTTGAACCCGGCCAACTCTAGCTAAGCGCTTTTGGTTGCCTAATAAGTTTAATCGGAAGCTTGGGCTAGCCGGCGATGTCCATTGTCAGCGAGCCCTTGAGCATTTCTCTGAACTCGTCCATGTCCTTGCGGGTCACGGCGGTCAGCGTGTTTGCAGTCACCAATGGTTGGGGCTGCTCTACATCGGCTGTTTCAGACCGTCCAGCAGGTTTTGGCTTTGGAAGGGCTACTTTGCCCGGCCCCCTTATCCTCCTGTCGGTCAGTGACTTTTGCTTTTTGACGTCTAGCTTTATTTTGAAGCCGTAGCGTCCCTGGCTGCTCCACTTTTCCACATCAACGACGTCAGCCATGCCGACAATCCTGTCACCTTCCTGTGTCACGACGGTGAAATCAGTCCTGTCTCCCTTGTTGATGGTGGACACTTTCTCGTAAAAGTGCTGCCAGTCAAG
>DATEEE010000182.1:0-3757 GCA_035281285.1 Nitrososphaera sp. | reverse complement strand
CGCATTTCACGACCGCGGACGGACTTTGCACGTTGAAGTGTAGTCAGTTCTACTAATCCGAGATCGTCCAGTACGCCTTCCAGGGTCCGGCATTCGTCGCAGAGGCAGCGGGGGTTAGTGTCTCCCATGAATATCTTCTGTTGTGTGCACATTAAGAAGCAGCTCGTCATAGAAAATAATGTCAATCTAGTGAACAGTAGATCGTATACCTCAAAATCAGAAATTGGAGCCGGCCTGCCAATTGAATAGTAATGCTATTTTTGTAGACTAACTCTTGGTTGCCTTATCGTGACCTTTCTTTGCCGCTTCCTTCGCCCCTTCGTAACCCCTGGTTCCCAATTCGGCGCCCTTCTCGATGCCTTTCTTTCCGAGATCAATGCCTTTCTCTGTCGCGGTTTCGGCCGTATCCTTCAGCTTCTTCAGAAAACCCATGAGACGACTACCAGATTCCAGTATTTGAATATGCCCAACCCTTCACCTCAAAGTTGCGAAAGCAGAGCCCAGCAAGCCAGATACCGCTGGCCAAACCGACACGGAACTGTGCTGCGCTGCCTCGGTTTCCGGAACTAAACCAGGTTTACCGGCTTCGTCCTGACGATTTAAATAGTTTCCAAAGTAAACCGTTGATATGGAGGAGGGTCAGAGAATCAAGGACGCTGTGCGTAAGCAGTATGCAAAGATTGCACTTGGCGGTAACAGCGGATGCGCCTGCATGCCGGGAGAATGCTGTACCGCTGATAATTCGTTCCTGCCGGAAAAGGCCACAGAGGCTGTGGGTTACGACTCTGGCGAGATCAGCTCAATCCCAAAAGAGTCGATCCTTGGTGTTGGCTGCGGCGCGCCGCTCAACTTTGCCAACCCAACTTTGGGCGAAATTGTGGTGGATTTGGGTTCAGGCGCCGGCATAGACGCCTTTCTGTCGGCTAAAAGGGTTGGAGCTCTAGGAAGGGTCATAGGCATAGACATGACGGACGAGATGTTGGAGAAGTCGATAAGGATTGCAAAGACAGAGGGATATGGAAACGTGGAATTTAGAAAGGGGGACATTGAACAGCATATCCCGGTTTCTGATGGGACTGCTGACCTAGTCATCAGCAACTGCGTAATCAACCTGACAAATGACAAGCAAAAAGCGTTTGAGCAGGCCCATAGAGTTCTGAAACGTGGCGGCAGGATGGTGATATCCGACCTTGTCACAGACAAGCAGGTGCAAGGCATAGCTCTCAGCGAGGAGAAGTGGTGCAGTTGCATCGACGGAGCACTTACCAAGGAGGCCTACCTTGATAGCATAAGACGTGCAGGCTTTGCACAGGTCGAGGTTTTGCAGGAACGCGTCTATCTGGAAGGCAAGCAGGTAGACGGCAGGAAGATTTCTAGCTTGATAGTCAGGGCGATAAAACCATGAAGTCTACGGATGTCAAGAAGGAGGATCGGGTAAGAACGATACTGTTTGTCTGCGTGGAAAACGCTGGCAGAAGTCAGATGGCTGAAGGATTCTTTAACAGCAGATATGCTCCAAAAGGCTTCAGGGCACTTAGCGCCGGCACGAGGCCTTCGTTCGGGCTCAACCCGCTCGCCATCCAGGCGATGGGCGAAGTTGGGATTGACATAAGCGGCCAGAAGACAAAAGAAATAACAGAAGACATGATTCGGCAATCGTCTCGCACGGTGAATATGGGTTGCATGAATCAGTCCGAATGTCCTATGCTGTTTATCAACGACGTGGTCGACTGGGAAATAGAGGACCCCAAGGGAAAGACGATTGTGATGGTTCGCCAGATAAGAGACAAGATCGAAAAAAAAGTAAAGGAAATTGCAGAGGCCCTCGAATCCTCCTAGGGATAGACTCTCGCCCCCACTAAAGAGATTCTTTGCCGAGCTAATCGGGACCTTCATAGTCGTCGTAATGGCCACGGGCTCTGTCGTACTTGACGCCAAGCTCGGAGGAAATCTTGGCCTACCGTTCATTTCATTCGCGCCTTTTGCGGGAGTGGCATCCGGTGTATACCTTTTCGGCAGGATTTCCATGGCACATTTTAACCCGGCAGTCACTTTTGGATTTCTTCTGACGGGCCACATCACCAGGGCTCAGTTCTTTCTGTACCTCGCCGCGGAACTTTCCGGAGCGCTCCTTGCAAGTGCATTCGTGGCACTGGTGGTAGGGACAGAGGCCAACCTCGGTGCGAACACCCCCGATTATTCGTTTCCTCTTCCACTAATATTTGCAGTCGAAGTCCTGGCTTCGGCATTGCTAATGGCGGTAATCCTTGGTGCCGTCTACACAAAAGGCATGGAAGGATTTGGCGGTCTTGCTATCGGTGGGATCGTAGGGCTGGACATATTCTTCCTCTCATTCATCTCAGGTGCTTCGATGAATCCTGCAAGGTCACTTGCACCTGCGCTCCTATCTGGATCGCTGGCCGACCTCTGGCTCTACTGGTCCGCCACTTTTGCAGGAACCGGGGCTGTGGCAATGATAGCAAGAAGAAGATTTGCGCTTGCACCTCGCACCGCGCGGCGCGATGAGCCCGGTACAATGGATGACGAAAAGTTAGAGAAATAACTCAGGGGAAATCCGCGATCTTCTTTTGGCTGCGAACTGAGCCGATTGCTTCGCGGATTCTTTTGGAGGTGGCGAGCTCTTCTGCCGACAACTTGTCACCGAGCATTTCCCGGAACTCCAGCGCGTTTTCGACCGCGCCCGCACCGTAGTGGTTATTGAAGTAAATCCTGAGCGTCTTTAGTCCGGGGATCGACTGTATGACACGCACTTTGTCAGCCCAAGGCGCGAGCTCCTCCTTGTTATAGAGGTAGTTGTACCAAAAACCCGCGTTCCTGCCATGGAGCCGGATAAACGCATGATCCGCTGTGACCGAAATCTCTGAAAGAAACTGCAGCTCCGGATCCGGAGAGTCCGTCAGGACTCCAGCAACATTGTAGTGTTTCAGCAACTCCCAAGGTCCTTCTGTTTCCCACGATGGATGCCTGAATTCAACTGCGTATTCGTATCCTCGCGGAAGACTGTCGAGGAAGGATTCTGCCTGCCGGAACTCGCGGACTGTAAAGCTGGGCGGAAGTTGAATGAGTACGGCACCGAGCTTGTCTGCCCTTCTGAGCGGGTCGATTCTTTCCAGGAACTCGGCGATTGCGTCGGCAGCTCCGGCCCTGAGGTCGAGCCTCTTCTTATGTGTCACCGTCTCAGGCACCTTTACCGAAAACTGGAATCCATCCGGCGTCGCACGCACCATCCCGAAAAACGTGCCAGGTGCCATCTTTGCGTAGAACTTTTCATAAAATGTCGCATCCAGCTCTGCGGTCTGGAAATATCTGGAGTAGTAGCTCAGTCTTTTTTCCCTGCTGTCTGGGTAGAAAGACCCGACCCATCCCCCTTTCTCAAAAGGGTCTCCATAGTTCCAGCCTGAGCAGCCCACAAGGACCTGAGCCACACATAACAATTCGCGGACAGCCAGATAAACAGACCGGTTCGTCAGTGGTACTTTACTATTCGGTAAGAGTTGTCCCGCTCGGCCACCCGGAATCCGGCCTGCTTTACTGCTGTAATGATTCGGGCTGCGGTGAGCTCTGTTGACCGGGCCCCGGTCGCGCTCACCACCTCTTCTCCGATCAGAGTTCCGCCAAAGTCGTCGGCCCCGTAGTTCAGCGCCAACTGGGCCATGCCAATCCCATTTGTCAGCCACGAAGATTGGAGGTGATCGACGAGGCCGTTGAGCATGATCCGCGAGATAGCAATCATCTT
>DATEEE010000181.1:0-8933 GCA_035281285.1 Nitrososphaera sp. | reverse complement strand
GCCATCGGTTATGGAATCTACAAGTTTGAGCCCACGCTCCCGCCTGCAATGACATCTGGCGGAATGAGCGATTTGTCCAGACAGTTCGACGCGATTAGGGAGGTTCTTACGGGAACTGGGATGCTGGAATCACTGAACTTTTCGCTCGGCAGTGCCCAGGTACTCTACAATTCATTCGGTAGGTCTTCGCATGGAGCCCTTTCGGTCGAAGGTCCAAAGAGTTCCGAACACGAATATCTAAGGGACTCGATAATCCCGTCCCTCCTGCAGTCGCTTTCGAAAAACGTGCACGAAGAGTATCCGCAAAAACTATTCGAGATAGGCAAAGTTTTCAACGACGTGCAATCACAAATCGCCGAAGGCTGGTCGGTTGCAGGGTGCATCGCCCACGCAAGCGCCAATTTCACTGAAGCGAAATCCACGCTGCAGACGCTGCTCGGATCCGCGTTTGGCAAGTCCGCCGAAACCAATCCTAATTCCGACCAGTTTTTTATCCCTGGCAGGTCAGCTGAAATCTTAGTCGACGGGATCAAGGTTGGGCGGATCGGCGAGATCACTCCATTGGCCCTTGAGAATTTCAGGCTGAGGATCCCGGTGAGCGCCTTTGAGCTCGATCTCTCCAGACTTCTTCGGCTCCCGCAATAAAAGAAAAATAGCCGTCCGTACAACGTACAGTTCCCCGTCAAAGAGCACGCTGAGGGCACAGCTTTTGGCTAACCAATGACATCGTGTGAGTCAGAGGCGGGGCACACACAACCACCCATCGTTTTTATATCCTGCCTGCAAACTCGCTACATTATCATGTCGCAGGATTCGCCGGACGATAAGAGAAAGCCAAAGGCAGTCGCTTTGCTTTCTGGTGGTCTTGACAGCAGCCTGGCAGTCAGGATGATGCTCGAGCAGGGCGTGGATGTAGAGGCCGTCGCGGTAAAGACTCCGTTCTGCGATTTCGACTGCGGCAAGGGCTGCGGCCACAGAGTAAAGGAAGTGGCAGACGAACTAGGAATAAAACTCAAAACGGTTTACTTTGGCGAGGATTACCTCGAGATGCTCAAGAACCCAAAGCACGGGTACGGGTCTGGCATGAACCCGTGCATTGACTGCAGGGGAATGATGTACAAGGCCGCAAAGGATCACATGGAAAAGATAGGCGCGGACTTTATCGTTACGGGCGAAGTGCTCTTCCAGCGCCCAATGAGCCAGAACAATCGTGCTCTTGGAATAATAGAGAGCGAGTCCGGGCTTGAAGGAAAGGTTCTCCGTCCACTTTCCGCAAGAGTCCTTCCGCCAACCGACGCCGAAAAGTCTGGCCTCATTAGCCGAGAAAGCCTTGGCGAAATTCGCGGCAGATCGAGAAAGGGCCAGCTCGCGCTTGCAAAACACTACGGGATAGCAGATCCTCCTAACGCTGCCGGAGGATGTCTGCTGACGGACCCAGCCTTTTCAAAACGGGTGGAGGATCTGCTTGAAAATACCGAGGGACTGCCGAGCATTAACGACGTTGACTTGCTCAAGGTCGGGCGACACTTTAGGCTCGACCCAGCTGCAAAATTGGTGGTAGGAAGGAATCGGGACGAAAATGATGTTCTGAAGGCGTTAGCAACAGAATCTGATTGGGTGATCGAGGCACGGGATTACGTCGGACCTACCAGCATCCTTCGTACGAAATCCGGCAATGAAGAGCTCGTTCTGAGATCCGCCGCTATCACGCTCAGGTACGCCGATGGCCCGAAGGGCGCAAGCTCGGTCGTAAAGATCACAAACGGGGGCACAGAAAGGGAAATTTCCGTGGCCGCCGCTGAAGATGCCAGTATAGACCTGCTGCGAATCTAGCTTCATCTGCCAAAACTTGCGCTTATTTTGACGGAAATAGGTGGTCAAGCTTAAATCAACTATTGAGTGAATGAGATTTGACCACCATGACTATTGACCACGCATGAGAACGTGAGCTGCAATTCACGTAGATGCAGACACAAAAGACACCCGTGTATTTGAAGGCCCTTACCCTAAGGGACGTTACTGATATTTCTTCGATCAAGGAAGACATCAAGAAGCACATGATCATTATCCTTAGAGTTACGCCGCTCGCCCAGAAGGACGTTGAAGAATTGCGGAAGGTAGTTGAAGAATTGTATTCTTATTCGCAGTCAAGCGGCGGGGACATTGCAAGGCTCGGCGAAGAGCGAATCGTCATAACTCCTCCTGGCGTCAAGATCTGGCGCGGGGCCTACGACCTAAAGTAGTTTGATCGCTTCCTGGACGAGAGGATGCTGTGTCTGAAGTTTGAACATCCTGTTTATCGAGCTTGCCAAATTCTGGGCCTTGCTGCGCTCGCCATGGTTGACCAGCACCTTGCGCAATTTTGGTTTTAGCCTAAGGACGTAGGCGATGAGCTGTTCGTAGCTGCTGTGGCTGCCGAACCCCTCCAGCCTGTCTATCTTGCAATGCAGATCGATATCGCGGCCGCCAAGGGTAATCCTGCGCGAGCCGTCCTGGATTAGTCTGCCAGGAGTTTCCGGGGCCTGGTACGAGACGATCGCAAGCCTGCTCTTTTGATCTCCGGCGATCTGTTCAAGGTAGCCTACTGACGGTCCCCCCAGAAGCATGGACGACGGCGCCAAAACAATCGACGGGTCGCTTCCGAGTTTCGCTGCGCTAGCCCGCTGCAGCCGTCCTTCTGCGGTGAAGGGTGTTATTTCAGACCCCAGCAAGGAGTCGCGCAGCTCGCGGGACAGGTACTCCGGATATGCCTCGTAAATGCTCGTGGCTTCGACCACCGAATTTTCCACTAATAATTTTGCGTCGTTAGGAAGGCGGCCCGCCTTGAACAACCTACCGAGGACAACAATCAGCTCCTGCGATATTCCTACCGTTGGGACAGGGAGTAAAGCGTGACCGCCTGCTGAGACGGTTTCCGCGAGCATCCTGGCGAGGTTGGCCTCTGCCTCCTCGTGCCTCGGCAAGATGTCCTCCTTCCCGCCGTACGTGCTTTCTATTATCATGGTCTCTGCGCGTGGAAAATTCCACGATGCATTTTCAAGCGTCAGAGTCCTTCCAAACTTGAAATCTCCTGTGTAGACCAGGTTGTGATCACCGTTTCCGATGTGGAGATGTACTGACGTCGAACCCAGAATGTGCCCCGCATTGTAGAGCACTAGCTTTACGTCAGGTGAGATATCGGTGACGATGCCCAGAGTAAGCGCGATGGTGTGCATCAAGGCGTTGTCAATGTCCTTTTCGGAGTAGGGCGCGCCTGAGCCTATTCGTCGAACATACTCGCGCTGCATCGCGCTCATGAGCAGAATGGTGGGCTCGGTGCAGTAGACAGGACCGGAGTATCCGAACTTGAACAATGCGGGGAGGAAACCTGAATGATCCATGTGCGCATGTGTGAGCACGACTGCATCGATTTCGTCCATGCCAACTCCTGCTACATCGAACCGCGGGAAGGCAGAAAGCGAATCCCTCGCAGTCGAGTTTATTCCGCAGTCCAAAAGTACCTTGCTTTCAGGCGTTGTTAGCAGAATGCAAGACCTCCCTACCTCCGCGAACCCGCCCAGAGTGATCAGGCTGGCCTCGGCCGAACCTATTAACGGGTCACGGAAGATCTTGTCCCCAACTTCTCTGAAGAACCTGGTCCTTTCAGTCGACGTTTCAGACAATACTTTGTATAGCGCGGTGACCGCAGTCAGGTCCTGGGGGGTTTTTTTGACCCGGACTTTCCACCCCGTCTTTTCAGCGAGCTCGATGTTATCGAATTCTTCTCCAACCTGAACCAGCATCCAGGGCTTTTTGACAAAGACTAGCGCTTCGCCTAGGACGGGATCGAAAAAAGTGCCCGACACACCCACATCCTTTGGAATCGCTTCTTCTATGATTCGTGCAGAGTCTGACTCGGACTTTCTGATGCCCTCGTCCGTTCGGATCACGATCCTCTTTTTAATGGTGTTGACCATGTTAGAGACCAGCTGGTTGTTCTGCATCAGGTACGTGGGATTCCTCGAATATAGCGCGATGCGGGGACCCTCGTATTCAATTTTCGTGAGCGCAGCCTCCTGGGGGAGACTCTGCAGTATGACGGCCATGATATTCTGGCTGGCGGCTTCCGGGTTCTGTTGTGACCTGCGTTGCATTAATGTATCACTTTAGAGCCATCGTCAAATCCCGATGGCCCGAGCTGCAATTATCGAGTTTCAATTTGCCGGCGCCCATATTAAATATTTGGCTCGTGGTGTCAATCTTTTACATCAAAGTTGAAATACTGTCGTGGCGTATTATAGGAAGCGAACGGAATTTGGCGGACAGTTCTGGATTTTCGCAGGGCGGCAGAGGGTTTGACCGACCAAGATTTGGCGGACCAAGGCCATTCAAGCCGTCGCCAGTGCGAGTCGGCGAGGAATACGACGTAAAGATTGAGTCAATGAGCAAGCGCGGAGACAGCGGAGTCGCAAGGGTTCAGGGCCTAGTAATCTTTGTCACCGGCACCAAAGTCGGCGACGCCGTCAAGGTGAGGATAAGCAAGGTAGGGCGCGGGTATGCCACGGCAGATCTGGTCGGCGCAGGCGAAAATCAGCCTGCACATGATTCTACTACCCCTGACAATCAAACAGGCTAGTTCTGCAAGCTTAATTAGTTCCCGCACGGCTCAATTTTCAGTTGGAATCGCCGCCCACGCATGTCATGGAATTGCCAAGAAAAATCCTCATAGGCGAGGGTGTAATTTCCGAGCTCGGATCTCTGATCCGCGGTCTGGGCGGAGGGCTCACAAAGGTGGCCATCATTTCCGGCAGAAATGTCAAAGACCGAGCCGGGAACGAATGTGAGCGATCTTTGGAAAAAGAGTCAGTTGAGTTCTCGTGGCATGTCGTGAGCAACGCTTCAACTGAAACGGTTGCCATGCTTGAAAAGGAGCTCAATGGTGACCGCATCAGGCCCGACTATGTAGTCGGCTTTGGCGGCGGGCGGTCCGTAGACGTTGCCAAAATGACTGCGTTTAAGATTGGGCGGCCATTTCTGAGCGTTCCAACTTCGGCGTCGCATGACGGCATTTCCAGTCCGTTCGTTTCGATAAGGGGGACAGACAAACCCCATTCTGTGAAGGCAAATACGCCGATAGGCGTGCTGGCAGATACTCTGCTGATGTCCAAAGCGCCGCCGCGGCTGATAGCCGGAGGCTGCGGGGACCTGGTCGGCAAGATAACGGCAGTCAAGGACTGGGAGATAGCTAGGGAGGACAGAGGAGAGTATTTCGGAAACTATGCTGCAAACCTAGCCTACATGAGCGCAAGGATAATCCTTGCCGAATCGGAGAAACTGCAGAGGATGGATCAGTTTGGGATTCGGACGGTAGTAGAAGCACTGATCAGCGCAGGCGTAGCCGCCTGCATTGCGGGCAGCAGTCGGCCATGTTCGGGATCTGAACACCTGTTCAGCCATGCGGTTGAATATGTCGCAGGCCCCGACCGAGGCCTCCACGGCGAGCGGGTAGGCATCGGAACGATCATGATGGCCAAACTTCATGGCCTGGATTGGGAAAGAATTGCAGAGGCGCTGCGACTCGTGGGGGCGCCTACCAGTGCCTCGGAAATAGGGCTCACGGAAACGGAGGTGGTGAAGGCGCTCGTCACTGCCCAATCGCTCAGACCCGACAGGTACACCATTCTGAGCAAGGTGAAACTGGACCAGGACAGTGCCAGAGATCTTGCCAAGTCCGTAAACGTGATCGCCTAATCCTTTTCAAGTTCTGACCTTGTCGCGATTTTTCTGTGCTCAAATGTACTTTTCAGCTGCCTTACGACGAACGGCCCGAACAGTCTCCCGAGCGGACCATATGGAAGCTCAAAGTCGATCTCGTCTATGACTTCTGTTTCCTTTTCCCCGTTTTTCCGGAAAGCGTGGACGTGCTTCCAGACTTTGAATCTGCCTGTGAGCATCTCGTCAACATATTCGTATGGCGCGAGCGAGGTGATCCGGGAATGCCAAGTGCTCTGCCAGACCAGCTTGCCTGTCAGCCAGACTTCGGATCCCTCCACCAGTTTTTGGTGGGTCGTCTTCAATACGCGCAGATGTAACTGCGGAGACGTTATCACTTCTAGGTGCCTCATGTCGGTGTAAAAGTCCCACACCCGGGTAATCTCTGAATTGACAGAGAACGAGTAGCGGAAATGGCGCATTGCCGAAACTAGATCGCCGGCATAGTTGAACGTTTACGAGCACTGGTAACTGTCGGCCTGCTGAGTACTCATGAACTGCCGGAATTCCGAGAATGTGAATTCCTGAGTATGGGTGTACGGAGCAATGCCAAGTATGGTGGCTTCCGTTGTGATTTTCAGCGTGATGTCATTTTCATTATACGGGCTATCAACGCCTCTAATTGCGTCAGCCAGTGCAATCACAAGGCCGCTGACCGTCATCGCACTCAGCTTGAGCTCGCCTTCGAAAGAAGACGCAGAATATGGCATCACCTGGCCGCCGTCGACGTTGATTCGCGCGAATTCGCCTCCCCTATAATTCACAACCGCGCTGAACTTGTCAAAGCTCGACGGGAATGCGGTCGGGTTACAGGCTTCTAGCTCGACCTGCGAAGTCAGCGAAGCAAAGTCAAATTCGGACACATTCTTGGCCCTGTACTGCATGTTATCGAGAGCATAGCTGTTCCCGTAAAAGCTCGCCATGATGAGGCTTATGGCAACTACGGCCCCTATGATAATGATTCGGACAGGGATGGATCGTTTTTGCTTGCGGTGTATGATTCTTGACTTTGACACCTTGACCGACTCGTCGATGTAGTTAATCGGGTTTGCAGCGCCGCAACCAGAGCAGAACTTTTCAGTAAATATTGGCTTCCCGCAATTGGGACAAGGTATTGCCTGCTCCTCTGTCAAGCTCTCGACTAAAAGCTACCGCGAGTCGATAATAAGGGCTATAGAGTAGGAGCAAGCTACAGACAGAGTTTGTTTATCTGCGGCAGGACGGCATCACTGCAATTTGAAATTATTCGCTGTCCTAAAAGTCGTGGACAGATCACAAGAATTATGAAGATGGGGTAGGGATTCGTTCCTATGGGCTGATATTTGGGGAACCCGTTCTTTCATGATGAGGGCGAGCCATGTTCAATATCGCTCGTGACCTAGTAAACGCTTGGAGTTGAGTTCTGGTGGGAAAACAGCTGATGAGCTATTCTGTTAGCGATCTTCTGATGTCCTCATGATGCGTGTAGTACGCGTTGAACCTTCAGAAAGAGAGTGTCTCCTATCGCCAGCTCCACCCCTCTTGCGTGTTCCTTTACCACGAGCAGACTACCAGAAGCATCGAACTCCCTGAATCGGATTGAAATATCCAGATAGTTTACGTACTCTGCTCCGTCTGCAAAATTTACCCAGAGATTGCGACCCCTCATTATGGATATTGAGGTGACGATGGCACTGACAAATACAGGAGGAGAGGCATCTCTCCCGTCATCATCCCACTTGCTGCCACTGATTGTTATTGCAATTTCCTTATGGTCCTTTAGTTTCAATCTCTTCATGTCATTTTTTCTAATCACTATCCTACCTCGCAAATCACTGAAGTAACCACGTGCAAGTTCCAGCTGCACTAGATTGGCGTTTTCCTGAAGCGGCTTCCATTCATCCACATACATGGAAAATCCGCCACGCCAATCAGACTTCATATCTCGGATGGCAAATCGTTACTCGGGTTATTTACTATTCCTTATCCTTCCTTGTGTCCGCAGCCATTCCGATCAGAGATTCGACCCTATTTCCTTACAACGCCAGTTTAATTCCTGCTCGTTCAGCCGGTGTCTTGCCTAGTAAGAGTTCCCTCTCATTCGACCACGGGGAGCCCATTCTCCTGTAATACCTGATTCAATAGGTTCAGATCATAGATTCTGCCTAGGTCTGGGTTTTCTTTCAAGAATCCAATAGCGTGTGCATCCTCGGCGGACTTGAATAAGGACGACTTTATCGGATCATATGTCAGAGTCATCCTAGAGAATCCTGCAGCAAATTCATCTTCGGGGATTTCACTGCCGGTCAATTTTTTCAACTCAACATTGAAGGCTTTCATGGCATCATCCTGGTTAGCGTTTATCCATTCTGTCTCTTCGACGTGTGCCTCGAGCACTTTCTTTACGACATCGGGGTTCTTTTGCAAGTAGTCTGTCCTGACGATGATATGAGCCGTGACAAAATCGCCATTTGGCCACAGGTCCCGCTCGTCTATCAGAATCTTTGAATTGGCTTCCTTTACAAGCTTGGCTCCCCAAGGCTCCGGTACCCATGCACCGTGAATATCCTTCTTGAGCATGAGTGTGACAATGTCGGCGTTCTTGGCTGGAAGCACTTCCACATTTCCACCGTTTTCCTTAGTTTGGTATCCATTCGAAAGGAGGTACTGCCTCAGCGCTACATCTTGGGTATTCCCCAGCTGAGGTGAAGAAAATTTCTTGTTAGCAAAATCTTCAGGTCCATCTATTCCTGCATCATTTCTAACGACGAACACGGCGCCGCCACTTGTTGCTCCGGCTACTACGCGCAACAGTTCTCCATTAGAGACTACATAGCCGTTAATCGCGGGATTCGGCCCTATGTACGATATATCGACATGATTAGCTAACATTGCCTCAATTACCGATGGACCAGCATTGAAAATCTGAGTTTTTACTTCGATATTTTCCCCGAGAGTCTCTTGGAAATCTCCGTTTCCTAATCCTATCACTGCTTGTGCATGATTGATATTTGGAAAGTATCCAATGCGAACTGTCTTTTTCTCGGCAAGCGACGGGGTATTGTTGTCATTTGCGTTGCTATCAGAATTCTGCGACGGTACGGCTAGAGCCAGTGAAGAAGCGATCACCGCAGCGATAATAGCGCCAGCAATGCCAAACTTGATTGCATTATTCATTACGAATTGCAATAGCTAATACTGAT
>DATEEE010000180.1:0-2344 GCA_035281285.1 Nitrososphaera sp. | reverse complement strand
GTTGAATTATGTCGAAGCAGTCGCGCTTATCTCGGACTATATCGTGGAAGGGGCCCGCGATGGCAGGTCCGTGTCTGACTTGATGAGCGCCGGCAGAAAAGTGCTTTCAAGAAACGATGTTTTGCCCGGAGTCTCCGAGCTGGTGAAGAGCGTTCAGGTGGAAGCCACTTTCGAGGATGGCACAAAGCTGGTCACCGTCCACGACCCGATTGTGTGATCGCTTTGATACCCGGCGAATATTTCATTTCTGAGAAGCCGATAGTTGCGAATGCAGGCAGAAAAACCGTCGGGCTCACGGTGAGCAATACCGGAGACAGGCCAATCCAGGTTGGCTCGCACGCGCACTTTTTCGAAGTGAACAAGGCTCTCATGTTCCCTCGGCGCACGGCCTACGGTTTCCGGCTAAACATTCCCGCGGGGACTTCAATGAGGTTTGAGCCCGGCGAAACTAGGCAAGTTCAACTAGTAGAGTACGGCGGCAAGAAAATCGTCTACGGGTTTTCAGGGCTTGTGAACGGTGGATTGGCAGCAAAGAGAAAGTCGGCCCTGGCAAAGGCAAAGAAGAGGGGTTTTGCGGGTGCTTGAGATCCCGCGCAGGAAATACGTGGACCTCTACGGGCCCAGCACTGGCGACAGGGTGAGGCTCGCGGACACAGAGCTGATCATAGAGGTCGAGCGGGATCTGCTCACTTACGGCGACGAACTCGTTTTTGGCGGCGGCAAGAGTGCGCGTGATGGAATGGGACAGGCAAGCGGCCTGACCAGCAGGAGCTCCCTGGACCTTGTGATAACAAACACCGTGGTTATGGATCCTAAAAT
Source organism: Nitrososphaera sp. (assembly GCA_035281285.1). Classification (GTDB taxonomy): domain Archaea; phylum Thermoproteota; class Nitrososphaeria; order Nitrososphaerales; family Nitrososphaeraceae; genus Nitrososphaera. Next base: position 1,525 of record DATEEE010000180.1, on the reverse strand, counting down.
TGGAATCGTAAAGGCGGACATTGGAATCAAGAATGGGTTGATCGCAGGAGTCGGCAAGGCTGGCAACCCAAACGTGATGGACGGCGTCAACCTTTTGGTGGGATCGGGGACCGAGGTGATCTCTGGCGAGCACACGATATGCACTCCGGGGGCCATAGACACACATATCCACTTTATCTCGCCCCAGCAGGCGATCGAGGCGATATGCAGCGGAACCACTACCATGATTGGAGGGGGGACTGGCCCTGCAGACGGCACGAACGCAACCACATGCACGCCGGGCCCGTGGAACATCCACAGAATGCTCGAAGCCCTGGATGAGCTCCCGCTTAACTTTGGGCTGCTTGGCAAGGGTAACGACGCGCTCGAACCCGGCCTGCTGGAGCAGATCGCAGCAGGCGCCTGTGGGCTCAAGCTGCATGAAGACTGGGGGACGACGCCCGCCACAATAGACTCAGCGCTCCGCGTGGCGGATAAGACTGACACGCAGGTAGCCATCCACACTGACACTTTGAACGAATGCGGCTATGTCGACGACACAATTGAGGCCATCGCAGGCAGGGCGATACACACATACCACACGGAAGGCGCGGGAGGCGGACACGCGCCGGACATCATGAAAATAGCTGGCGAAAAGCATGTACTACCTTCTTCGACGAACCCGACCCGGCCACTGACGGTGAATACCCTAGAGGAGCACCTTGACATGATGATGGTATGCCACCACCTGAGCCCTTCGGTGCAGGAGGACGTGGCGTTTGCAGAGTCGAGGATACGGCAGGAAACGATAGCTGCTGAAGATGTGCTGCACGATATCGGGGCGCTCAGCATGTATTCTTCAGACAGCCAGGCGATGGGCCGGGTTGGCGAAGTGGGAACTCGTCTGTGGCAGACCGCAGACAAGATGAAAAAGCTGTCCGGCAGGCTAAAGGAGGAACAGGGCGACAACGACAACTTTAGGGTAAAGCGATATCTTGCCAAACTGACCATTAACCCTGCGATTACTCACGGGATATCCCAGTACGTTGGGTCGCTTGATCCCGGCAAGTTAGCAGACATAGTCGTCTGGAGCCCGCAGTTCTTTGGGTCCAAGCCAAAGATGGTGATCAAGGGAGGCTTTATTGCATATTCGCTCATGGGCGACCCCAACGCCTCGATACCGACGCCCGAGCCGGTCTACTACAGGCCGATGTTCGGCTCGTTCGGAAATGCAAAATACTCTACTTCTGTGACTTTTACCTCGAAACTAGCCATAAGAAACGGGGTAGGCAAAAAACTAGGGCTCAAAAAGAAACTGCTGCCAGTCAAGAATTGCCGCAGAATTGGCAAGAAGGACATGCTGTACAACAGCCTGACGCCAAAGATCGAGATCGACCCCGAGACTTATGAAGTAAAAGTCGACGGTAAGCTAGCTACGGTTCCCCCTGCAAGCAAGCTTTCGCTCGCAAGGCTGTACAACCTTTTCTAGCGTTCGGCAGCCGAATCTATATCTTTTTATAGTTACTAAATATAATTAATGCGAATG
>DATEEE010000179.1:0-2001 GCA_035281285.1 Nitrososphaera sp. | reverse complement strand
CCTGCAGGCCGACGCGTCGGGGGCGACTGTCGCCGCAGGCGCTGCCATCACGGTCACTCAGGAGCGGCAGCTGCTTGACGCAATCATCAGGAATGCGCAGCGGCTAAAGCGGCTGACCGAGAACTTGCTCGATGTTTCCAGGATCGACTCCCGTTCGCTCCGGCTCAAGAAGCAGCCTGTTGACCTAACAGGGCTTGTCGCCGACGCAATGCAAGACTTTAGAAACACCCTAGGCCCTGACAGCAAGGTCGAGCTCATCCTGAACCCGTCCGATTCGCCAATACTAACGGTGGATGAGGAGAGAGTGAACCAGGTCGTTTCGAACCTTCTGCACAATTCTCTGAAATTCGTGCAGGAGGGCACCGTTGAAGTTGACGTTATCAAAAACCAGCACGAGGTAGTCGTGACGGTGAAGGACAGCGGCGAGGGGATCCACCCCGATGTTCTGCCCAAGCTCTTCGTAAAGTTTGTGTCGAGATCCGACAGCGGAACTGGACTGGGGCTCTACATTGCAAAGGGTATAGTCGAGGCTCACGGCGGGCGGATCTGGGCCGAAAATAACGCCGACGGAAAGGGTGCGTCGTTTCATTTTACCCTCCCGATTAATTGATAGTACGCGCTCGAGATGTCTAGTAACATCCCGGATCTCGCGCGATTTGCATCGAATGATCCTGCTAAACTCTTTTATTGGCTTTTCAATCCATTCAGATAGTTGAGGCTGATAATTTACACCGGCAAGGGCGGGACTGGCAAGACCGTTACTTCTTGCGCGACCGCGATCAAAATGGCCGAGCGGGGCCACAAGACATTGGTTATCTCGGCCGACCCGGCACACACCTTGAGCGACGCGTTCATGCTTGACGACATTAGCCACCAGCCCAAGCTCATTCAGGACAACCTGACGGCGCTACAAATTGACCCTGTCACCGAAATGAGCAGGCAGTACGATACCATCCTGTCGTACATGGCGGCGATATTCTCCGCAAAGGGAATAGACGAAACTCTTGCATACGAAATAGCGATGCTCCCTGGCATGACGCAGCTGTTCTCGCTGCTCAAGATAGAAGAGGTTTCCCGGACGGCGGAGTTCGACGCTATAGTGCTTGACATGCCTGCCTCTGGCGAAGCGCTCCGCTACCTTTACTTTCCAAAGCTCGTGGGCAGCATCGGCCGCAAGCTGACGGGCCTTGCCGGGCTTTTCAGCGGCTTTGCAAAGGTCTTCCAACCGCTTGCCAAGATCCCGGCGCCGTCAAAGGATGTAATCCAGAGCGAGATGGAGCTGCTAGACCGGCTCGACGCGCTCGCCGAAATAATCAAGGACAACGACCGCACCAGCATCAGGCTTGTCGCCAACCCTGACACATTCAGCATCGAAAACGCAAAGAGGGCCCTGATGTCTGCGAGCCTGTACGGGATTAACGTGGACATGGCAGTGGTGAACAAGATAATGGCCGGCTCGTCGGACCAGTACTACGACAAGTGGGCCTCGTATCAAAAGTCAAAGGTGGAGGAGGCCAAGGCGAATTTTTACCCGCTCCCCGTCAGGGAGGTCCAGCTGTACGGGACCGAACTCCGCGGAGTGGAAATGCTTCGGAAGCATGGCGAGGTTTTATTTGGCACCGAGGATCCGTCGGCGATATTCTACAGGGGCAAGCCGTACGTGTTTCAATCGGAAGGCACTGCGATCAACATGACAGTCCAGGTGCCATTCACAGAGAAGGACGACTTTGAGATCCAGCGGTTCGGAGATCAGCTAACGATCAGCGTAAGGACTCCGGCAGCCAAGATCGTCAACATCGTACCGCTTCCGGTCGCCACTGCGGGGATGAAACTTGCCAAGGCAAAGTTGCTGGACCACCAGTTGAAGGTCCTGTTTGAAAAGCCGGCCTAGAGTTCTGCTCGCGCCATTCCCGGAAAAGATAGTTTATATAATATGCGGCTTGAATATTCCTGAGTTAGAAATGCCAATCGATCCAGACTTTCCAAGGAATCATCAGGTAA
>DATEEE010000178.1:0-6836 GCA_035281285.1 Nitrososphaera sp. | reverse complement strand
TCTGGATGCAAGAGGGGATCTACAGCGAGGAGGCCGAACGGATGGCAAAGGAAAAAGGGATAGAAGTCGTCTACAACAGATGCATGATGGTGGAGCACATGCGACTAATCAGAGATTCCGACTAGATTATTTACCCTTGCCAGTTACATGCAGTAGATGCAGTCGTCGATTGAAACAGTACTTGACCGCGTGAAGGCCGTTCTTCTGGCACTCGAAAAAGAAAACATTGTCGCGAAAGTGACGTTCGACGAGGATGCAAAAATCATAAAGATATACGGGGAGGGCTCAGACTATGTGAGTAGGGCAAGCTCCGGTCTGGCTGACGTCCAAGAGCTCGCATATACTACTGCGGAACACCATCCATTTTGGGCTATTCTGTACCACTCAAACGAAATTTCCAAGACAGTCCTTGAACAGTGGGATTCCAAGTTCACGAATGACCAGATTGGAGAGATGGCATGGCGTTGCGATGAAATCAAGATGGCTCTGGACAGGATCGCAGAAAAGTAGCAAATCTTATCCATAAGAAAGTGGCTAATAGTGTCATGATGCAGATAGAGTTTAGACGCAGACGAGGAGTGATTTGCGAAGTTATCGAAAAGGGTATCTACCTTTCCCTTCCATGTGCCTTTGCCGCCCTGGTAGGGTACGTTGCGTTGGTCTGCCACCACGTCCACTGAATTGCGTTCTCCAGATCTGATAAGTAAGATTCATCCATACGGACTGTTACAAGCGCCTTATTTATGAGAGATTTGCACTACGCTCCCGAGAAATGCCGTCGATTCGGAGAGGGGACCTCAAAGACGAACTGTACCGCTGCGAGCAATGTTCAAGATGCTTCATGTTCTATAGCGACATTGACGATCACTTTGCCGACACCGGCCACAAATCCGTAGCTGTCATCAGATTAAATGACAAATTAAGACGATGATTGGATAAATCTTGGCCAGATGATCGACTTAATCTTCGCGGTTCAACATATGTTGTTCCAAGTGCTTTGCAAGTGAATCAACTTCTACGGGCTTTTTCATGAAACAATGCTGCTTGAATTCACTGAAGACCTTTTCTGCTTCGTTCTTGCGGATTTCAAACGCTGAAAGAAAACAAACTTTGGCAGCTGGGTCTTGCCCCCAGATTGCACGCGCCAGCTCAAACCCGGTTATTTCAGGCATATTGATGTCTAGTACTATCGCATCATAGTGGCTCGACTTGAAATGAGACATGACATCACGCGGGTCGTTAAATGCATCAACGGAAAATCCGGATCTCAATTCCAATCCGGTTTTGAGCATTGTGGTGATATCTCGATCATCGTCAACGAGAAGTATTCGCACTCCCTGGCTTCCACCCATACTGCGTTCAAGAGGCGATTGGTATGAATCGTATTTAACTCGGATGCAATCTCATCCCTATACCTGCCCTCCTGACGTCAGCAGAGGCCATCAACAGTAAAGCTGACGAAGCAGGCGCCGACGTTCTGACAGCGAGCGCGTTATTCCAGCCGAATTTGTCCAGGCCGATACAACACAATATAAATATTAACGGTGAAAAGCAATGCTATGATAAAAATAGGGCTGATTGGAAAGACAAACACCGGCAAAACTACGTTCTTTAATTCTGCGACTCTTTCTGCGGCCGAGATCTCGAATTACCCCTTTACCACAAAACAGGCTAACGTGGGCAACGCACACGCAATTTCCCTGTGCGTCCACAAAGAATTCGACCTGCAGGACAACCCAAAGAATTCCCGCTGCGTAGACGGCTGGCGATTCATTCCAATCGAACTGGTGGATCTCCCTGGCCTTATCAAGGGAGCCTGGGAAGGCAAAGGCCTTGGGAACCAGTTCCTTTCAATAGCAGCCCAGTCAGATGCACTTCTCCACGTCGTGGACGCATCTGGAAGCATCGACGCATCAGGCAAGATTGCGGAGCCTGGAACAGGCGACCCCGTGGCCGATGTTGGCGACATCGAAGAAGAGATGATGATGTGGTACCTAAAGCTCTTTGAGGCAAATCGCGACAAGATATCCAGGTCGATTACGGGTGCAGGGTTAGACGTTATCCCGGCCATCACTGAAGTTTTCAGGGGCATTGGCGTAAAGGAAGAGCATGTGAAGCTTGCACTTGAGCAGAACAAACTCACTGATACCAAGCTGGACGACTTTGGGCCGCAGCAGTCGAAGGACTTTTGCTGGAGCCTGCGCGACATTTCAAAGCCTACCCTAATCGTAGCAAACAAGGTCGACCTCCCAAGTGCCACTGAGAATTTCAACCGCCTTCGCGAGGAGTACAAGGATGTGATCGTGATACCAGCTAGCGCTGACGCAGAGCTTACACTCAGGAGGGCCGAGAACAGGGGCGTTATTAGGTACATACCCGGCGATGAGCGCTTTGAAATTAATGAGCAGACGAGCCTGAACGACAAGCAGAAATGGGCACTGAACTTTATCCGAAAGGACATTCTTGGGGAGTACATGCGAACCGGGGTGCAGTTCGCAATTAACGTGGCAGTCTTCAAGCTGCTCAAGATGAACGCCGTCTATCCTGTCGCAAACATTCAAAACTACTCTGACAAGCACGGCAACATCCTCCCTGACGTCTACCTCATGAAATCCGGCTCGACAGTCGAGGACTTGGCACGAGAAATACACAGCGAGCTGGCTAAAGGCGTTCTCTATGCCATAGACGGTCGGGATGGCCTCAGGCTGCCGCTGAACTATCACCTCAAGGACAGGGACGTGCTTTCAATAGTTTCGGCAAGGACAAAGAAGAAGTGAGATCATGGCCAAGGATCCGGATCCGCTGCTGAGTGAAATCGTTGCCGTCCTGAAGAAGGATCCGTCGAGAATGTTTTCGAGGGAAGAGATACTAAACTTGCTTTCTGACAGGAAAAGAGATCGAGATATCGAACACTTGCTGGCGGACCTGGAAGTCTCCAGCTCCGGAAGCGACGGATCAGGTTCCGATGTCTACGCGACATGCCGCGGGGGAACCGTCTATTACAAGTGGAACAGGTCCTAGTTCTTGCTCGGAAAAACAGCCACGTTGCGAAGAGACTGGTAAATCGTCAAATATGCAAGACCCTTCTCCGTGGTCCTATACGAGACGTGCCTCCTTTCTTCGTCTGCCAGCTCAGCGAGCAACCCTTTCTCGATTAGAACCTCCAAGTACTGGCGCAGCTGCCCGCTGGTAACGTTCGCCGTCGTCAGCAGCTTTGTCTTGGTAATTCCTCCATTTGCAGCCTCCATTATGGTGGCCATTATGTCAGGTCGGCTGCGGTTTTTCACAAGATGAGACTCTTGAGGTTCCTATTTGCTATGTCTGAACGCAGGTTCTAGACAAACTAGTCGATTTTCCTTGATTTGCAGTCGAGTATATTAATTTCGGAGTGTTTCGGAAATGCGCTGGTCCATGCGGGCGACTTCTGAAACACGTATTGTCAATTTCATTTCGATTCTCGCCGAAGCCTCCGAATCAGGGTATGTTTCAGGTCAGGCCCTGGCAAAGGGAGCGAAAATATCCAGGAGCGCTGTATGGAAGCAGATCCGGATGCTTCGAAGATACGGTTATGGCATAGACTCTGTCCATGGTCGAGGTTACAAACTGGTTCGGAGAACGAACCTGCCAGTGCCATGGGAATTGAAGAAGATCCTAAAGACTTCGATGATGGGAAAGCGGATCATTTATCGAGATCTTGTCGATTCAACCCAAGGAATCGCACTGGCAATAGCCAACAAGAACTCCCCATCTGATGGAACCGTCGTAATCGCGGAAGAGCAAAAGGGCGGCAGAGGGAGAATGAAAAGGAAATGGATTTCGCCTTCAGGTGGACTTTGGCTTTCAATAATTGTTCATCCCGATATGCACCCGCGAAACATGCCTGTCCTACCGTTTGCTGCAGCGCTCGCCGTTAGGGAAGCGATTTCCAGGGTAACCCAACTAAAGGTGGGTCTGAAGTGGCCTAATGATATCATGATTTCTGGGAGGAAGGTGGCAGGCATACTTCTTGATATTAGCGCAGAGGCTGACACCATAAACTACGCGATAGTAGGCATAGGGATAAACGCTAACGTAGATCCCACGGCCATTGCAAGGTCAATCGAAGACTCACAGGAAATCACTTCATTGCTTGCAGAAAGCGGGCTGGAAGTAAGCAGGCTTGATCTCGCGGCGCACGTGATTGAACAGATTGAAAAGTATTTGGAAATCGCCAGAAAGGATGGGATTGGCGCCATCCTTACTGAATGGAAAAAATACGCTGACATGATTGGCAAGAATGCCACCATATCACAGGGCAACAAGGTCATACACAAGGGAATCGCCATGGATGTCGATAGCGATGGGTCATTGGTATTGCGTCTGGCAAATGGAGAAAAGGTTACTGTCACTTCTGGAGATGTCAGGATACGCTACTAGAGCGACGCGCATGCTATCGAGATGTCGTTGACGTTGGTTCCGGTGAAGCCGGTAATTATCAGCGATTTGGCGGCCCGCAGGGCATGATAGCTATCATGTCTGCACAGGTAATTTTCTAGGTTCAGATTTTTCTCCCTTATTATCTTGATCGTCGCGTCGGAAATAATGGCACCCGCAGCGTCTGAATTCCCATCAATGCCGTCCGTCCCCACACATGCGATTGCCAAATGTTTTCCCTTAAAGTTTGCAGCCGCAGAGAGCGCAGCTTCCTGATTCCGACCTCCTTTCCCTGCTGATTTCTTCATCGTAACAATCGTCTCTCCGCCAAGTACAACCGCTGCCCTTCGCCTGCTCTTTTGCAGGAGATATGAACGCCTTGCCAACATTGAGCCTAGGTCTCTTGCCTCGCCTCCAAAGTTAGAGCCTAGGTAGGTGGTCCGGAAGCTATGGAGTCGAAGGTAATTCGCCGCTCCCAGGCATGCCAGCCTGTTGTTTCCAATGATGACATTCTGAACTCGCTTGAACAAAGGACTGTTAGGCTTCGGGGTTTCCTCCACGAGTCCCTCGGAACCTTGTAGCAGATGTCTAAATGCGGGATCTCTTGAATCTGCGATACTATACTTCCTAACGATTGCAAGTGCATGAGCAAAGGTGGATGGGTCGGGGGCGGTTGGACCGGATGCGATGGACGTGAGTGCATCACCGATAACATCAGAGAGAACGAGACTGATGATTCGTGCACCACCCGCATATTTGGCAAGCTGACCTCCTTTTATTGACGACAGGTGCTTTCTTACGACGTTGATTTCGTCTATTGTTGCTCCACTCTTTAGCAGTTTCAGAGTCATCCTCTTCTTGTCCACCAATCTCAAACCGGCCGCCGGCAACGGCATAAGCGCAGAGCCTCCGCCAGATATGAGCACAAATACCACATCATTCTTGCTTGCCAGAGACAGCGTCCTGAGAATGTTCTTTGATCCCTGTACACCTTGCGAATCCGGGATGGGATGCGACGCTTCTTTGACCTGAATTACGGAAGCATATTTTCTGTCTTGCAATGACTTTTGCCCATAAGGAACGGTGATCGCGCCGCCGACAACTTTGTCAGCCAGGATCCTGCAGAGCGCGTTTGACATCTGCGCCGTTGCTTTGCCGGCGCCGACGACATACGCGTTGTCAAACTTTTCGCAAACGAATGGCCTACCATCCATTCCTCTGATGACCAGCTTGCGCCCCATCCGAACCGAATTCTGAATGAGTTGAGCTGGATTCACCGATCCCAGTGCCGCTTCGATTGCAGACAGAACAAGTCTCGGAGAATTGCCTTTGTGCGTCTCCAAAAGCAATGAGCGGTTCCTGATCAATCAGATTTGCCTAATGGAGACCGTCTAAATTGCTTTTTCGTCAGTTCTTTTTTAATGTGAATAGGCAAAAGTCGCACTGCTGGCAAAAGTAGTACAGGCTGTCAAATTCAGAGCATAAAGTCATGTCGTCGTGGCACCGAGGGCACTCTATTTCGACTTCCAGCGCGTATTTTGCAGGATTAGCAAACTCCTCTTGTTGCGCTTCCAGCTTTTCGTTACTCTTGACCTGCAGTTGCCGTTCTTTCATAAACTGATGGATGTGGCGTTCATTGATAAACACCGAGGCACTCTGGGGGGAGGGGGTGCCCCGGAAAGCTGCAAATCCTATGCCGTGCTTGAAGCTGTGAGCCAGATTAGAATTGGCAAATCCAGGTGGGACTAAATGTCGAGTAGGCGAGGTTTGTTGTTTAAACTATCTTAATCCGCCGAGCTTCACGAGGGTCTCTGCGCCATCCCTTATGCCTTTTTCAAAATCCGAAATGTCAATGGTGTTGATTGGGTCCAAGAGCCGGTACTTGGGCATGTGTTTTTTCCGCGATGACTTGTGATCGAGCTGGACATGAATGCTGTCCCTGAGATCCGCGGGGCAAATGGCCGAGTTCTGTATCGCGCTCAGAGATGCCTCGAGCATCTCTTCCAAGTGAGCCACGCCTTTATCCTCGTGAAAATGTGGATTTCGTGTTTCTATCTGAAATAACTCTACTCCTTTGTCCATAACCTGCGGATAGCCTGACGGGAGTATACCGCCAAATTTTTCGAAAATATCAATAAACTCATACGCTTCGATCGAATATCCGCTAGAGTAGTGAAGGCACTCAGCCAACGGCATCGATAGGGCATGCTCGCCTGCGTTGCCTGTCTTGATAACTTCAGTTTCAAATCCGGTTATTGAAGCAAGCAAAGAGTTTAGGCTCCTGTTGGTAATTTCGGAGACTCGGCCCCACTTTGAGAATTGGAGGGAGTTGTTCCGGACTTTGGGCTTGAATACCCATGAAATTCTGACGTTACAATAAGGTGTATTGGACATGCCGAATCCAGCCGCAAAGATCTTGACGT
>DATEEE010000177.1:0-2793 GCA_035281285.1 Nitrososphaera sp. | reverse complement strand
AACGGTGATCAATTACAGAAAGTAAGAAATGTACGGAGGATTTTATCATATCTGCCGGATCCGGCTGAATTTTTCGCCGCCATGATAAAGATTATAAACGAGAAAAGGGCAAGCCCTCTCGTGCGGGCTTTCACAACGGCTTTAACCGCAGTTGTTGCAACCATTTTAGTTTCAAGTTTTGTTACTCAAGCATTTGCGGCCGACATGGCAACGCTACTGGTTCCTGATCGGAATCGAAGCGAAGCTTCGTATATTGCTGTTAGAACGGTTACGCTCCAGTACCCCGCAGGAAGTTCCGTGTCCCAAGAATTAGACGGCGTCAATGAACGGCTGACATTTTCTGCTAATGGAACGGCACAGGATCCCGGCGCCACCGGCCAGCTGATAAGCGCGATAACCAGAGCCTTGACAGAGTCCAAGAGTCCAGTCCAGGCTACGGCCGTCGAAGTGGACTACACCGCGGTAATCAGGGGCGACGAAACAAGAACTGTCATTTCATACAAGATTGAGATAAAACCAGTGCTCGAGCAATACGTTCTTGCACGGGGAGAAGGAGGCCAGTCGGGGCATATTCTCGACCTTGAATGGAGGGCTTTTTCGATTAATGAACCGATCGTGATTAGCACAGAGCAGTACGGCGATTTTGACATCAACAGGCCGCTTTCATTATTCCATGAATTTCATCCGGAAATGGCAGCCAGTATGGAGTCGACGCAAGCTAGCACGATAATGGACGATCCGCTACTTAATTTCGAGGACTTGGCTACCCCGATGACATCGTGGCACAAGCTCTTCGACCCAGTTGGCACTTACGGTACGGGCGTCGGTTTACAAGGAACTGAAGGCGCAAAAGCCTTGACCGTATACTCCCTTGGCGAAGGCAGCATCAGGGAAGGCGTGCACACGGTCGAGGAGAAGGATGCGTCTGCAACTATTATCGGTACTCAAGTCAGTCTTCACTCTCAAGACCCACCACCCAGCGCCCAGATAACAATTGCCGGCTATGCCAATGAGCAGGAAAACGAAGGCGGAGAATTTGCTATCGTAACCACGGACGCCCCAGAGGGAGTTGACACATCAACCGGCGGGTTCCCAATCCAGGTACTTCTCGTATTCGGCGGCATGATGGGCGCGATCGCTATCTTTATCCTCATAAAGGCAAGAAAGTAGGAAGCTGCTCCGGCTTAATTTTATTTCACAAGTCGGTACATAGAATATAGATCAGAATGCCTATTATCCGAATTATGGAACTCTGGAAAGGATGAGGACAGAGGAGGAGGCAAAGTACGATTTGAACGAGCAGATACTCGAACTGTACGACACGGGAATCCCTGTGGTCGATATTGCTGGAAAACTCAACACTGACGCCGAATACGTGATGTCTGTTCTCAACGGCGTGCAGGTAGAAGCGAGCTAGCCCTCTTCCCTCAAGTACAGCCCGGCATCCGCCACGGTTGTGATTGTAATTTTCCCCTTTTGCAGTAGCGACCTGCCTGCATACCTGGTCCTGCCGATGCCAATCGCTTCTCGCCTGCTGTTAAGCAAAATCACCAGTTCGTTTTCGTCTAGTCCGTCCCATGCGGAAACTATCGAGTCTCCCATGACATCCCTGCCGTACAGCACTAGCTGCGCTGCGTTTTCGGTGACTTCAACGTAATACTTGTCCGATTTCGCATTTCTCGCGAAAAGGTCGGCCCCCGGCATTGTCGGAGTAAAGGACTTCTTCAACTCGCCTACTGCAAGGCCGGCAAGGTTAGGCCTGACCTCTCCCGCCACAGACCAGAGATCAGGTGAAATCAGGCAGACTTTTTTCGACTCGACATCCATTATGAGGGTCTTGTCTGAAAAGTATTCGAACGTTCCCCACCGGTCCAACGCCCTGTTTACCTTTGTTCTTTCTTCCCGTGTCAGCGCGCGCAGATTCATCTTTCTATCCCACCCTCATCTTGGCGACAAAAAAGCCGGTGGTGTCGTGAAGGTGCGGGTAGAGCCTTCTAGTCTTTTTCATGTCGCTTCCAAATTCGACATTCTGAAAATTTGTGAGACCTTCCGAACCGAATTCCAGCGGTTCAAGTGAAATGTCAGGTCGCTTCTGGAGCAGAGAATTCACGACCGCTTCGTTTTCCTCCGGCGCAAACGAGCAAGTTGAATAGACCAGGACACCTCCTTTCTTCACCACGCCGGCGGCCGATTCAATCAGGGACTCTTGGCGGGCGGAGCAGAACTCCACGTCCGAAGGCGAATGGCTGGTTTTCCTATTCACGTCCTTTGCGATGACTCCTTCGCAGCTGCAAGGGGCGTCGAGCAGGACTCGGTCAAATTTGATTCCGAGCGATGAGACCTCCTCTCCCCTGACGCGTTTTATGCATGTATTTGAGACCCCGCACCTAGCAAGGTTGAAAATCAGCGATCTTGTCCGGCCCTCGCTCGGCTCCGCAGCCACTATGGCGCCGGTGTTGTGCATCCTCTGCGCAATCATTGTCGTCTTGCCGCCCGGCGACGCTGCAACGTCTAGCACGGTCTGCCCATCGCTGACGTCAAGTGCGTCAACCGCAAAACAGGAGCTAAGATCCTGGATATAGTAGTGGCCCAGCATGTACTCCAATGTTGCGCCGGCAGACATTGGACCGTCGGCGACTGCAAAGACTTCCTGCAAGGGAGTGTTGCGCAGCTCAAAGCCTTTTTCGACGAGCCTCGATTTCAAGAGATCGACTGATGACTTGAGCGTATTAACTCTGAGATAAAGGGAAGGCTCTGCCTCCATCTTTTCTAGGAATTCGTCCGGACGGGGCA
>DATEEE010000176.1:0-3980 GCA_035281285.1 Nitrososphaera sp. | reverse complement strand
GGCGATCCCGATGGCTCGCCTCATGATGTCCGGGCTGAGCACGGGAGGTCTTGATATTTCCATGTCGTTCACACGAAGGTCTGATCACGGGTACCGTGGACTTCGAGCCACATTTTGATCTTGTCGACAGGGTTTTGCATGCGGCTGTCATCGAATCCAATGACCATTCTTGAACCCAGGTTCCTGCGAGCAAGATCCAATATTGCCAAGGATCCGACGCCAAATAGCTCTATCAGAACGCTGTCCACCCCTTCGAGGTCTAATTCCTGCGGACGGAACGCAACACCGCGGGATTCCATCTTTGAGAGGACGAGGTTCCTCGTCGGAATTCCGAGTGACGAAATAGCAGAGTCCAGCGATTCGTAGAGCTCGCGGTCAGATGGCAACGGAGTCCGATTCCGGTGAAGCTCCTCTTAACAGCGCGTAAGTAAATCCAGATACATCCTCTAGAGTTCCCGAAACGACTCACAGTCTCCTCCCGAGGGAAACGCTCTATTGACAAGATGGTGTTCCTTCATGAAATTCGTATTTCAGAATTGCAACAAGACCGGACCAATGATTGGGGAAAAGAATGATCAAAAATCTAGAAAGAAAATAAAGCATCGAAGAAAGTACGCCGTACTTGTTCAACCGCGTTACTTACTTCTTTGCTGGTTTCTTTTTGCCTTTGGATTTCTTTTTTGCTGCCACGGAGTTTAGATTAAGGACTCTTGTATTTAACAATACCTAAACTAGCTGACGCGATGGGCCGCAATTATTTGCGCGCGAGATCAGTTTCTGCAGCGGAACGATTGAACAATCTTATCAGCTGCGATCATGTGGAGTCCCTTTGCTGCCGGAAATTTCCATTCGCCAGAGACTTTCTGAAAGTATGTGTTGCTCATCAGATGACGCTTGAATTTTGCGAAGTCGATGATTCGGAGTACCATGAGCGTGGCTTTGTAAAAAATCACTTTAGAGCTGTCGTCAAGATTGGAGCCGGCCGCTTGAGTGACTTCAACTTTGATCCAAACCTACAGCGGGAAAAAATAGGTTGGATAGTTCACAGTGACGGGTCGGAGGAGTCACCGAATTGCCACAGTCCAAAAACTTGTAAAGTATGGCAGGATTCGGCATGATGTAATGATCAAACTGCGAGGCGGGAGATGGTAGGGCGCAAATCATGTCGCAGCCAAAGGAGATAGTTCGCCCAAGCAAACTACGAAATTGAGATGATGTGGCGATCACACGCCGACCATCACATTTTCGTTTTTCTTCCCATTTTATGGGACTTTTTGACACTATTGTTCTTTGCGAACCATCGATCAGTTTAAAATTCAGGATTGGGAGATATCAATCTCTCATTATGAAGTTTGGCAGACTCGCTCTGTCGTTGTTTGTGCTCGCAGTCATCACGTTAGCATGGATTCCTAGCTTGCAAGCCGACCAAGTCTTCCGAGCTGCCCATGCAACCACCGGGCCGACTGGGGATAATGCTATTGGGATCAAGAGTATCTCCACCAGGTACGACAGCGAATTTGAAGCGTTCCGGCTGTTTGGGGAGGTGGAGAACAAGCTCAAAGTTCCGGTCCAAGATGTCAGGCTGAACGTCACATTTTTCAATCAGCTGGGCAACGTGACCGGAAGCCTTTACGGAGCTCCGTACTTTTCTTACCTGAGACCCGGCGAAGTATCCGCATTCGATCTCGTCGCCCAAGGTAATGATGCGGCTGCGTTGCGTGATTTTTCCCACTACACGATTTCGAGGACATGGAACACAAACTCTACTGACAGGGAAGGCCTGTTGAGGCTTGACATCCGCGAGATGTCGCTGGACCCGTGTGGATACTACAGGATCGATGGGACTGTAACCAACCTCTCGAAGGAACACGCCAGCGGGATGGCGATCTCTGCCGCCTTTTACAACGAGCAGAACCAGATAGTTGCGACAGGATACACGAGGATGGTTGACCGGCTCGACCCGACAAAGTTTGGCGAATTTTCACTTTTGGTAGAAAAGGAAGCGCTTTCCCACTTTGCCTATTACTCGCTGAACGTACAGAACGACAGCTATTCTGCGGCAAAGTTTGAAGGGGAGGACCTTACGAACTTTCATTCCCCAGCTCAGTATGCTGGAAGGATAATGACGGTGGTGACGGAGCCGCGGACGTACGATATCGACGAGTACATTATCGGAGTGAAAGGTCAGATCCCTGTCGAAGAGGTCAAGAAGAGGGATGAAAATTCACTGGTTCTGATCAGAGTCGTGACTGCCGCAGGTCTTAATCCCACCCTTGTCACTGCCCCCGTCAACGAGAATGGAACATTTGTTAGAAATCTGGAATTTCAGATGGATGAAAACATGTACGGTGAGGTATTCAGGATAAAGGCCGAATTTTTTGGCGAAACCGCAGAGACCACTTTTGCGGTGAAGCATCCTGACGATCCGGAACTGACTGCATCATGCGATGGCATAGACAGGGTTGCGATTTCAGAACTCAACGCGGGTCCGGGCGGAATTGCAGGCAAGACTAACGTCAATGACTTCCTTTCTGGCAAGGAAATCAAGCTCGGCTCGTCTGCCACACTCGCTGCCAGCATCGAAAACAAGTTCAGCAGGATCCAGAACGTGACTGTCATTTTCGAAGTGTTTGATAGCAGCGGTGTAGCCGTTCACATTTACACCCTGGAGCAGCAGCTTGGGCCAGATGGCAGTGAAGTAACCGATGTCTCCTGGGTTCCGCAGGATACCGGCACCTATGTGGTGAAGTCATTTGTTGTCTCGACGCTCGACCATCCGGTCCTCCTGTACGTTGGTCCCCCGCTGTCGGTAAAGGTGACTGAATGATATCTGCTAGGCGAAGACCTTGACGTTCTTGCAGCTGGTGAATGCCACCAGATTCCCGTTCAGGGTTTCGACCGTTCCGGAAAAGCACGCTATCTTTTCGCCGGCGGCTAGGCCGAGGTCGCCTGTTCTATAATAGCTGACGTGATCTGTGAACCCGTCGCTGTTGACGTCAGACGTCTCCCACCACACAGGATTCGCAGCATTTGGCCCCAACTCCAAAAGTGTGGCGTCCACGCCGGCCGACAGGTCAAGAATGTTCGCTCCGAGGATCGCAACAGGGACTTCAGAGTCCGGCTGGCTCAGCTGGATTACGTTTGGGTAGATGTTTGGAATGAGATCGATTGAAATCGGTTTGACCGTCACCGTGACAGTGGCAGTGTCCGTAGCATTTCCGTCGCTCACCGCCAGCTCGAACGTGACCGCCGTGTCAGATTCTACCTCTGGCGCGGTAAATCTTGGGTCGTAAGAGTCCGAATCTTCGAGTACAACCTCTGGCCCTGCCAGCTGGCTCCACTCGTACGAGAGCGGGTCGTCGTCCAAGTCGTAGCTCTGCTCGCCGTCAAGAAAGACAAGGTCGCCGGTGAGGGCGTCAAAGTCGTCCCCGGCGTCGGCAACTGGAACAGTGTAGTCAAGTGTGTCATTTGCTCCGGTATCAGTCGGCTCCGGTTCTTGGTCATCGTCATCATCAAAATACGGTGACGAGTCACTTCCCACTTCTTCGACAGTGATAACCACTTCGGCTATCTGGCTCGTTGAGACGCCGTCGCTTGCTCTGAATGTCAACCGGTCTTCCCCCGAAAATTCGTAGAGTGGCGTGTACGTCAGGCGGCCGGAGTATTCATCGATCTCGGCCTCGCCAAACTCTGTTGCTGATACCATTTCATATGTAAGGCTGTCCCCGTCTTCGTCAACTGCTTCCAAGTAGAATATCGCCCTGACGTTTTCTTTTATCGTATAGTTTGAAGCCGTGGCAACCGGAGCGTCGTTAACCTGCACTATCCAGATTGTTATCGTTCCCGTGTACGCGGACACGCCGTCAGCGGTAGCGGTGTACTGGAAGACATCTGCCTTTTGGTAACCAGAGGGAAGAGAAATCTGGATCGGACTGTACGTGATCGTGCCGTCGCTATTTACTATTATGTCCCCGAATGAT
>DATEEE010000175.1:0-3768 GCA_035281285.1 Nitrososphaera sp. | reverse complement strand
TCATTGAGCTCGCTCACCGCCTTTTTTACGCGGGCCTTGACATCGGCAGAAACAACCTTCCCATCAATAATCTGCGCCCCCACAGTTTGAGAGAGAATGATACGGACTATTTTGCTCTTATGGATGACTGGAAGAAGATATTCCAGCTTGAGGGTGCGTCAAAAGCGCTGACAAGAGTGTATCGCAGTGTCGGCAGTGGCGGTTTTGAAATAATTTCACATCTAGTCTTTGTCGATCTCGACTTGCTCGAGCTTTTCAAGCGCATGGACTATCTCGTTCTGCAGTTGCTCGATTGTCTTTTCATCAGACTTGTCCCCCTGAACGCTTTGCACTACCGGCTTTTTCAAATTCCTTGCCTCGTCGATTATCTTCTGGGCACGCGTATCCAGAGCAATATCAAACGAGGCCCCTGGTTTTGAGAGCTGCTCGAGCTTTTTATCAAGCGCCGCGATCCTGTCCTGCAGCAGGGTGGTCAGCGAGTTTCTCATTTCCGCGATTTCGATGTAGTCAGCTGCGGGCTGCACCAGCTGGATCTTTTCGTTGAGTGAATCGAGCTGTTGTTTGTATTTCAGCAATAGCCTGTCTCTCTCTAGTCTGTCAATTCTCCCCTGCTGTGCGGCTTCGTAGACGCGGGTGATTGCCTCTGACGCCAGCGTCTTTTCGAACATGAGCGAGACGAGCTCCGTCCTTACCGAGCTGGCCGTAGGCTTTTGAAGGGGAGGCGTCGCTGGAGCAGACCGGGCCCTTGAAAGCTTCTCGATGACTGCTGCAGAGATGGCGCCAGCCACGGAAGATCCTGCAATTAGCGCAATTTCAACTGACATACTACTATGATCGAAATCAATTGTTCAAGGCTGACAGAAAAGCTTTCGGTCGATATTAAATGACTTGCCGCTTAATCCAGTCATACTTGCGCATCTTTGGCTCCGGGTAACCGCACTTTGCGCACTGCTTGCCGCGCTTGTGAAATGAGTTGTGGCCGCACCTTCTGCACCTAATGTGAGTCTTTTTGCGGGTGAACTTGCCCATCGAGGTTGTGCCTTTGGTCATCCCCTATCGCTCCCACTACTTTGGCGGCGGCGAAATTATTACCACGTTGTCGCCTCTGACAACTATGGTGCCAAGGTCGTTTGACTTGCCTTCGTCCAGAATTTCAACTGATTCTTCAAGCAAGAGGTTCATGTGCTGGTCAAAGCCATGGAGATTTCCTCTGATAACCTTTCCACCTTTCAATTTGATTAGCACGACTTTTCCGAGGCTCTCATCGAGAACCTTCACGGCCATATCTACGGACAACTACTTCTACCTAGCCGTAGAGCGCAATGGAGGCATATATTAAAGTTAATTTGAAGCACTTTGCAGCGGTCTTGCTGATTTCCTGACTGCTAATGATTCCACCGATCTAACTTTTTAGCTCGGCCATCGCCCTGCACAGACCAGTAACGGATCGGTTGAGCCAAGCCTTCCCCTTCCCAGCAGTAGCCTTTGAAGGGTCGCCCCAGACGCCGTTTCCGGTTATTCTGATAAACGACCCCGGTTCGCTCGTCATGGCCCCGTACGCAGTCCTTGACTTTGCAAGCCGCCTTGAATTCGCCACGGCCCTTTCCATGTGCACTGTTTCCGGAGCAATGGCGAGCATGAGCGACGTTTCGACTTCACCGGCGTGATCGAATTCACGCCCAAGCTCGTGCCAATAGTGCAGTACGCTGACTCGTGTTCCACGCGGCACAAAGCCCCGCATGTTTTGAGAAAGGTACTGCAGCGCCCCGGTGTTACCATGGTGACCGTTCAGAACGTAGATCGATCTTATCCCCAGACCGGCTAGCGAAATACACGCATCCCTTACCAGACTTGAGAGCACCTCATTTCTGACAGAGACATTGAACATGGGGGCATGCTCAAACGATACGCCGTACGCGATTACCGGGAGAACGAACGCGCCAGTTTTGGTGGCGACCTTTTGTGCGACGTGCTCTATGATAATCGAATCGGTGGATACTGGGAGGTGCGGACCGTGCTGCTCCAGGGATCCGACAGGGATGATGGCTTGCTTTTTCTTACGAAACGCGAGCCTAAAGTCGTGTTCGCTCATCCCCATTACCGGGACGGACATTTGTAGAGTGTGGCACCCCATTCCAGATTAAGAACGTTGTCGTCCGGGCTAGCCTGACTTGCGAGGCCGTTCCTCGAGGACGTGGACTTTGCCCCAGTAAACTTCGAGCCGGTTCTCCAGATAGAGTCGCACGGCTTCGTTCAGGGTCTCCGCCTCCAGTTCCTGGCCCTTTTTCTTTATGGTTTCAAGGGTGTCGTTCTTGGAAACTTTGAAAGACTCTTGCGTTATGATCGGTCCCTGGTCAAGGTCTTCGGTGACAAAGTGAGCGGTGCAGCCGACGATCTTTGCGCCCCTTTCGTAAGCCTGAACATATGCGTACGCACCGGGGAAGGCCGGGAGAAGAGACGGATGTATGTTGATTATCCTGTTTGGATAGCGCCAGACAAAATTCGGAGTCAGAATGCGCATGTATCGCGCAAGGACGATGAGATCAATGTTGTACTGCTCGATAAGCTGGAGGATCTTTTCCTCCGCCTCCGTCTGATCCCCATGTGAAACTGAATGGAACGGAATTCCAGCGTCTTCAGCTACTTTCTTGAGGGTTACGTCGCTCCCGACTATGACAGCTATCTTGCCATTCAGATCGCCCATTTTCTTGGCATCAAGAATGCGCGTCAAGCAATGAGGCTCTTTGCTGACAAAAATGGCAACGTTCTGGAGCCGGTTCGGCTCTTGAAAGTGGACCTTGATTTCCATGGATAGTGACTTTGCCAGTTCTTTCAGGCCTTCATCCAGAGCACTGCGGTTCAGGTCTACAAATGACGCTTCGAGCTGCATCCCGAACAGACCGCGGACAACATTCTGGCTTATTTTTTCAATGTTTCCGCGGTTCTTGAAAATGAAGCTGGTGATGTCTGCCACGACTCCCTGTCGATCCTTTCCCACCACGGTCACCTCGACTATAGTTTTCCCCTTCGAACCTGGCAACTTTCAAGCTCATGGCACCTTTGGAACATAAATAAATCTTGTTCGTGTCCAATCCAATCTTTACTCTGCAAACATGCGATGACATCTGTGCCAACATTTCGCATCATGCTTTCGATTTATCCCAACTGATCGCTGGAGAGAGAACTTAAATAATAGAAATGCCTACGGAGCTTGTTGGACGGTATGACTTCCCATTGCGGGATAGTTTTCGGAGCATTCTAGCACATGCGGCATGGTGCGTTTCATTACCCGTTTGAGGCATAGTGTATGAAGCCACAGCCGAGGCCACAAAAAACCACTTCATCAAGAAAGGATTACGACTACAATAAACCAATCGGCAAGTGCGTTATCTGCTACACGCTGTCGGGCTGGCATTGCTACGAATGCGGCAACGATTATTGCGAAAGCCACTTCCGCGACCACAAAGAAAAAAACCTGTGCAAGGCGGTATGATTGCCCGCTTGACAAATATTACCTATAATTGAAATCGCTCCATTGAGCAGGCGCGATCTCCTTACGCTCGTGCTGATCGTTTCCGCGTTTGTAGGGGGCGGCAGCGTTCTGATGGCCTTCCAACTTCTCCCGGAGGACCAGGCTGACGACTTCCACGCGCTTTCCGCGGGGAATCTGACGTTCCAGTCGGACGTCATTATGATGAGGGAACCAAGCGAGGGCGACGACACCACCATATACGCGGTAAACAAAGTAGCGGCTGACGCGGTGTCAAT
>DATEEE010000174.1:0-4214 GCA_035281285.1 Nitrososphaera sp. | reverse complement strand
AGCTACTCGAAAGTCCTCGAGGTAGGACAGTTCAGGACAGCCGACCTTACAGTAGATTTCCGGCTACCGGGCAAGGTAATACTGGACGCAGTTGCGCTAGATCGCGAAATCGTGCCGGGAAGCGCCAACCCTGTCAGGATATCAATTTCAAACAAGGGCAGCGCACCCGCTACTGCAGTGGTGGCCACTATAAGCCCGGTTGGATCTAACGGGAGCACCCCCGCAGTGAGCGTCGGCCAGAACTCGTTCGAGCTAGCGTCGATCCCGGCCAACTCAACGGCTGAGATACGGCCTACACTTTACGCAGACAGCAACATTGAAGGCGGGACGCCTCAGGCGATAAACGTTCAGATTTCCTACGGCAATTCGTACGGAGTAAAGCAGACGGCAAACATCCCGGTCGGTCTTGTTGTCCTTCCGAGGGCGCTCGAATCTGACATCAGCGTATCGCTTGGAACGTCACCCGCAGTCATCACGGCAGGCAAGATATTTGACTACAAGTTCGTTCTGTCCAACACGGCCGGAACAACACTCTCGGATGTCCTTGTGACGCTCAGCTCGCAGTCAGAGTCGATACGTATCCTTGGCCAGTCGGAGTGGACAGTGACTCAGATGGACCAAGACTACTCTGAAGAATTCACAACGCAGGTCTTTGCCCCTATCTCACTTATCGGCGACTCCACCAATTTTGACCTTAACATCAGGTACCTCTCTGAAGGCCAGACAGAAACCGATACAGTCGACTTGGGAGCGTACATTGACGGCGAGATCAACCTGAAGGCATATGAAATCGAGGTAAACTACATCGGCGGGACACCCAACATTGTAGGCAATCTTTTGAACGAGGGCAACACCGTGGCGCTCTTCACTACGATAGAGATCGTGGACGCCGGCGGTCTGGCTCCAAGCCTCCCACCGCAGCAGTACCTCGGCGACCTGGAGGAAAATTCGCCGCTACCATTCAGCATCCCGATTGATGTAGGCGGGTCCTCTGCAGGGACGTATCCTGTCGCGCTCAAAGTAACTTACAAAGACAACCTCCGCCAGCTGCACACTTATGACTTTAGCTCAGACGTCCAGTTCGTGCCCGAAGTGGTCGAGGACGAGGCCAGCTCGGGCCAGGGAATGAACACCGCAATCCCCATTGCAGTAGGGGTGGCCGTCGCTGCCGGAATCGCCGCGGTCGTGTTCCTGCGGCGGCGTAAAAGGAATGCGCTCAAGCGGTCAATGACTGAAGGCAAGCAGGACGATTTCGAGTCTATCCTTGACAGCCAGCGTGCGGAGAAAAGGCTAGAAGACCGCAAATGAACCTGGGCCAGATCTTTTCCCTTTCATTTGACGCGCTCCGGGAGAGAAAGACCAGGTCGGCCCTTACCGTCCTGATGGTGGTAGTGGGGAGCAGCCTCATGGTCGCCCTCAACGGCCTTGGCGCGGGCTTTGGGGCGTTTATTGACGAGCAGTTCAGCCAGCTCGCTCCCAACATCATATTCGTCACAAGCGCCCAGTCAGAGAATCAAGGGCCACTCGGCGGCGGTCCGCCACCTGCCCCCAAGATCACCCTGAACGAAGCAGTCGTGAGCCGGATAAGGTCGCTGCCATTTGTGGACGAAGTGATCCCTTCCTACCAGGGGCAAATAACGCTTGAATCGAGGGGCAAGTCCAAGGACACAACCGTGTTTTCTATCGACCCTCAAAAGCTGTACGTGATCGCGCCTACCATCGAGTTCATCGAGGGCTCTAGCATCAGGCAGAACGACCCGTCCGCGATAATACTGTCCGACAGCGTGGCCAACCCACCCGGCGAGAACGCGCCGTTTGCCGTGCTGGGACAGACGATCCGCGTGAAATACTCCTTTGTCGACACCGACACCGGCAAGCAAGAAGAAAACTCAAAGAGCTTTGTTGTCAGCGCCATAATGGAGCCGACAGGCAACCCCACCATTGACAACGCGGTCGTCTTCAACAGGATATCCGGCGACGCGCTCTTGGAAAAGTCGAACAAGTACGACTCGCTCCTAGTCGCCGCAGAGTCAGGCAACCACGTCGCGATTGTCGAGGAGGAGATCAGGGACCTCTACGGCAACGACATCGGCATTACGACCGCCGCTGCGATACTCGAAACAATCCAAGAGTTCACGACAGGCTTTACCTCGTTCATTCTGAGCATCGCACTCGTCGCTCTGCTCGTGGGAGGAGTGGGGATCATTACCACGCTTTACACATCTGTGATGGAAAGGATAAGGGAAATTGGCACAATGAAGGCGATCGGCGCGCAGAGTACATTTGTCCTCATGCTCTTCTTGTCTGAAGCGCTGATAATTGGGATACTGGGCGCGACGCTTGGAATGGGCCTTGGAATTGCTGGCGGCTACGTCCTGGTGTCCGGCTTTGCGGGCCAGGATCCATCTTCGTCTGGGCTTGCGCCAGTCTTTAGGCCGTCAGACCTTGCTTCAGTCTGGGGCCTGTCAGTCGGACTCTCGGTCCTCGCAGGCATCTACCCTGCATGGAAGGCCTCACGGCTACCGCCGATTGTAGCGCTAAGGCGGGAGTAGGACCGCTACTTTTTCTTGAAAATGTAGACGGCGTAGTCCTGTCCGATGCCGGGGGCGTTCTCCACCCTCGCAAACTCGCATCCTTCCATGCCCCTGACCATGCCGTAGAATCCGCTGCCAACAACGATCTGGTTGGGAGGGGCGAGACCGTTTATCTTTGAGCTCATGTTTACCGCCGTGCCAAAAATGTCGTGCACCGAGGAGGTGGAAACCTTGGCTACTGCAACCTGGCCATACTCGCAGCTGATCCGGTAGCTGACCTCCGGCAGGCCTTCGCGACGCATTGCATCGTTGAGCGAGGGGCGGTCATCAAGCATCGCGAGGCTGCAGTCCAGCACATTTCTGAAGGATTCTGGGGAGCCCGAGTCAGTGGCCGGGAAGTAGTAAAGCAGGCTGTCTCCTATGTTCTTGACGACCACCGCGCCAAAGCGCGCGGCTGTCTCGGCCATCCTGTTGAGGAATATCTGGTAATACTTTGCCATCTTGTCGTGCGGCATGCCCATTGTACTCGAAGTCGAGCTGACGATGTCAACGAGACACACGCAGTAGCTGCGGCTCGACTGCATGAATTCGAGCAAAATGTCGACCTGCTGGCGCTGCTTTGCGTCGTGCTGCTCAGAGTCCGAACCCGTCCGGTAGTGGCTTTCGGCTCCTGATTCGGTGCTCATGCCAATCAACCACGCAAATCTCCGACGAGCACGCGTCTCCTCGTGTTGCCGGTCATGGCTGCCTCGTTCCGCCGACGGAACCCGGCAGTGCCTGGCTCTCTATCTCCTGCAGCTTGCCAAACAAGTTTTCGATCTGGACCGGCTTGCGGAGGCACGAGTGCACCCCGCGCGCAACCAGCTCGTCAACTTCGGCTTCAGTAATCGATGACGCAGTAAAGAGTACGATGACGTTGCGGCGGAGCTCATTTGTTTTTTCAAGCTCGTCGATAACGTCAAGGCCAGAAAAGTCGGGCATCGCGATGTCAAGAAAAACCGCGTCGAATTTGTGGTCCCTTATCATTTTGAGCCCATCGCGTCCGTTGTCGCTCGAAACTACGACGTGGCCAGCCGTCGAAAGGATCTTTACAAGAAGATCATTGATATCGGAGCTGTCGTCGATCACAAGCACTCTCATTTCGTATCACCTTTGGGGAGGCTAAAGTAAAAGCTTGATCCCTTACCCAATTCAGTTTCAACCCATATTCTCCCTCCAAGGCCCGTCACGATCCCCTTGCTAATCGCAAGCCCGAGGCCCGTGCCGCCATGCTTTCGCTTGAGCGACGTGTCCACCTGGTAGAATTTCTGGAACAGGTATTTTTTCTTGTCCTCAGGGATCCCCGGCCCGTTGTCTCTAACGCAAAATACGACCCGCCCATCCGCTGTCTCCTCAGCCGTGATCTCTATTAGCCCGGTATCCTTTGGGACAAAGTCGACAGAATTGTAAAGCAGCGCGGAAAGCACCTGCCCAATCCTCGCCTCGTCTGACTTGAGCCTGATGTGAGGCTTTGCGCTGATAATGAATCTGATGTTCTTTTCGCTCATTATCAGCTGGAAATCCTTTTCGACGTTCTGCAGGATCCTATCCACGTCGGCGTCGCCGATGTTGAACCTGAATTCGTTCAATTCCAGCTTTTGCACGTCGAGCATGTCGCTAATCATCTTCTCCAGCTTGATG